>CAVIFD010000334.1:0-2575 GCA_963641545.1 bacterium
CGATGATGGAGCCTGTTGCCCGTCTGTTCGGATTGGCTTTTAAGTCCAACAGATCTGCCTCCAGCAACACCTTCTCGAGCAGTTCTTCCACGCCCGTGCCTTTCTTGGCAGATATATCCTGGCTTTGGTACTTGCCGCCCCAGTCTTCCACCAAATAGTTCATGTTTGCCAACTCCTCTTTAATCTTATCGGGGTTCGCATGCGGCTTATCCACTTTATTGATGGCAAAGACAATCGGGACACCGGCTGCCGAGGCATGATTGATGGCCTCAACCGTCTGCGGCATCACGGCATCGTCGGCTGCCACAATGATAATGGCTATATCCGTCACCTTCGCACCACGGGCACGCATGGCTGTAAAAGCCTCATGACCCGGAGTATCGAGGAATGTGATACGACGCCCGTTGGCGAGCTTCACATTATATGCACCTATGTGCTGGGTGATACCGCCGGCTTCACCGGCAATCACATTAGCGTTGCGGATGTTGTCGAGCAACGATGTCTTACCATGGTCGACGTGACCCATCACAGTCACGATCGGCGGACGCGACACCCAATCTTCTTCATTATCTTCTTCTTCGTCGGCACGAATGGCTTCAACCACATCCGCACTGACATATTCCGTCTTGAAACCGAACTCATCGGCAACGATATTGATGGTCTCGGCATCCAAACGCTGGTTGATGGAGACCATAATACCGATACTCATACACGTGGCTATGACTTTCGTCACCGGCACGTCCATCATGTTGGCAAGGTCGTTTGCCGTCACAAACTCTGTCAGTTTAAGGACCTTGCTTTCCCGTTCTTCCTGCTCCATCAACTCGTGCTCGCGCTTGACGGCAGCATCACGTTTGTCGCGACGATACTTGGCACCCTTGCTGCTTTTGTTTCCTTTGCCGGTAAGCCGCGCAAGCGTTTCCTTGATCTGCTTCTGTACATCCTCATCGCTCACTTCCGCCTTGACAGGCTTTTTCAAACGTTGTTTACCACGATCGTCGCGCTGACTGCCCTGACGGCTGTAGTTCGTGCCCGGAGTGTTGTTTACGTCTACACGGTCTTTCTTGATGCGGTTGCGTTTCTTCTTCGTATCCATCGTCGTTCCGTCGCCTTGCTTGGCATTAGGGTCTCTCTGACCCTTGTATGCTCCGGGCTGACCCTGGCGGATGCCTCCTGCGGATTTATCACGTTTGTCATCGCGTTCTTTCCGCTTCTCTTCTTTTGTCTTCTTCTTCGGACGGGTAGACTGGTTCAGTGTAGCCAAATCAATCCGACCGGTCACCTTTATACTGGGCTCTATCTTTGAAATGCCAAGTCGGAACAATTTTTCGCCATCCTCCGACCCCGAATCGGAACCATCGGCTACAGGCGTTTTACTCGTCTCTTCAGAAGCGCCACCTGCTGCCTCCGGTTTTTTATTTTCGGCGCTTTTCTTTTCCAAAACCGTCTCTTTTTGTTTTTCTTCCTCTTTTGTCTCTTTAGGTGCAGGAGCAGCTTGTTCTTCATGCGAAGGCTCCTCCGGCTTCTTTTCCGAGACAGGAGCTTCAACAGGGGCGACTTCCGCTTTCGGTTCTTCTTTCTCCGCTTTTGTCCCGACAGCCTCTTGCGGCTTCTTGTTCAGTTTATCCAAATCGATATGCCCTTTGGGAACAAATTTCAGTTTGAGATCTTCCGGAATCTCCGTCTTTATCTCCGAAATCTTTTCCTCTTTCTTCTCCGAAGGGGTTTTCTTATCCTTTGCCTGAGGACGCTCTGCCCACGGACGTTCGATACGCTGCTTCTCGGGCAGATCTTTACCAAACTCTTTTACGAGCAAAGCATATTGTTCATCACTAATCCTCGTGTTGGGATTATCCTCAACGGGATGCCCCTTCTTGCTTAGGAACTCAACAACCGTGTTGATTCCCACATTCAATTTTCTTTGTACTTGTATTAATTTTATAGGCATATCCTGGCTTTATCGTAAAACTTTATTCCTGACTTTCATCTTCAAATTCGGCAGACAGAATAGAGAGAACCTCGTCGACGGTCGACTCTTCGAGGTCGGCTCGCTCCATAATCTCCTCGCGGCTCAATGCGAGCACGTTTTTCGCCGTATAACAACCCATGTTTTTCAGTGCATCAATCACCCAACCGTCTATCTCGTCGGCAAACTCTTCCAAATAGATATCTTCTTCGTCGGTGCCGTCCACATCGCGGAACACATCGATGGTATACTCCGTCAGCATGCTGGCGAGCTTGATGTTCAAGCCTCCCTTACCAATGGCCAGCGACACTTCTTCGGGACGGAGATAAACCTCTGCCTTGCGCTCCTCCTCATTCAAGTGTATCGAAGAAATCTTTGCCGGACTAAGCGCTCGCTGAATCATTAGCGACATATTGGAAGTATAGTTGATCACATCTATATTCTCATTTCGCAACTCACGCACGATGCCATGAATACGCGAGCCCTTCATGCCTACGCAGGCTCCCACAGGGTCAATACGGTCGTCATACGACTCCACGGCTATCTTTGCCCGCTCTCCCGGAATACGCGCAATCGCCTTGATTGTAATCAGCCCGTCGCCAATCTCCG
>CAVIFD010000335.1:0-2568 GCA_963641545.1 bacterium
GGCGACGGCATCGCCATGGTCTACCGCGCCAAAGGGACGGTGAAAGACATGGAGTTTGTGCAGTTCCACCCCACGGCACTCTATCACCCGGGCGACCGCCCGTCGTTCCTTATCACGGAAGCCATGCGAGGCTATGGCGGCGTGTTGCGCACGTTGGACGGCAAGGAGTTTATGCAGAAATACGACAAACGTCTGTCGCTTGCTCCGCGCGATATTGTGGCACGTGCCATCAAGAACGAGATGGATACACGCGGCGACGACCATGTCTACCTCGACGTTACCCACAAAGACCCTGAAGAAACAAAGAAACATTTCCCCAATATCTATGAGAAATGCCTCAGCCTGGGCATCGACATTACAAAGGATTATATCCCCGTTGCGCCTGCTGCCCACTATCTCTGCGGGGGAATAAAGGTTGACCTCGACGCACGTTCGTCCATCAACCGCCTGTATGCCGTGGGCGAGTGTTCGTGTACGGGTCTGCACGGCGGCAACCGCCTTGCGTCGAACTCGCTTATAGAAGCTGTTGTCTATGCCGACGCGGCAGCCAAACACAGTCTCAGCATCATCGATTCGTTGAGTTTCCAAGAGAATATCCCCGAATGGAACGACGAAGGCACAACCTCGCTCGAGGAGATGGTCTTGATCACACAGAGCGTGAAAGAGGTCGGACAGATCATGAGCACGTATGTAGGCATTGTCCGCTCCGACCTGCGGCTGAAACGTGCGTGGGACAGGCTGGATATCATATACGAAGAGACCGAGAGTCTGTTCAAACGCTCGGTCGCCTCGAAAGATATATGCGAGCTGCGCAACATGATCAACGTAGGTTATCTCATCATGCGCCAGGCCATTGAGAGGAAGGAAAGCCGCGGTTTGCACTACACGCTCGACTATCCTCCCGTAAAGAAATCATAGCGTCTCCTGCTTCAGCTGCTCCACAAAATGGTCGATGCGTTGCATCTCCTGCGGTATCCGTATGCGCTGTGGGCAGTGCGGCACACATTGTCCGCAACCTATGCAGTGGTTTGCCTGCCTTAGGCGAGGCACACTGCGGTCGTATCCCACAAGGAAAGCATGCCGCGCACGCCGGTAATCGGGATCTCCGCTGCCCTTGGGCAGATTGCCTTCCTTTATACATTTATTATAGTGCGAGAACACTGCCGGAATGTTGATGCCGTAGGGGCATGGCAGGCAGTAGTTACATTCGTTGCAGGGGATGGTCTTCAGGTTGTAGATGTCGTCGGCTATCTCCATGAGGAAAGCGTTCTCTTCTTCGCTGATAGGGCGAAGAGGCGAGTAGGTGCACAGGTTTTCGCGAAGGTTCTCCATGTATGTCATGCCGCTGAGCACCGTCAGCACACCTTCGGGAGTGCCGGCAAAGCGGAACGCCCAGCTTGCCACGCTGCTCTCGCTCTCGCGCTGCTTCATCTTTGCCACGATCCTGTCCGGTACATTGGCAAGCCGTCCGCCCAGGAGCGGCTCCATGATGACAGCCGGAATGCCCCGTTTGTGAAGCTCGCCGTACAGATAGACGGCATCCGTATTGGCACTGTTTATCTCATCGGCATAGTTCCAGTCGAGATAGTTAAGCTCAATCTGTGCGAAGTCCCAATGGTAACGCCCCTCGTCGTGCCATCGGAGGGCAAGGTCGAACACCTTTATGTCGCCATGATAGGAGAAGCCGAGGTTACGGATACGCCCCCTCTCGCGCTGCTCCACCAGCCAGTCGAGGATGCCGTTGTCCATATAACGGTGGTAGAAGTCCGCCATGCCGTCGCCACCCATACCGATGCCGTGGAGCAGGAGGTAGTCCAGATAGTCCACCTGCAGCTCACGAAGAGAGTTTTCGAACATCTCGATGGATGCCTCGCGGCTCCATGTCTGGGGTGCGAAGTTCGACAGCTTCGTGGCAATGAAATACTCCGAACGTTTGTGACGGCTGAGGGCAATGCCCGTGGCATGTTCCGAACGCCCCCGGCAATAGGCAGGGGACGTGTCGATATAGTTCAGTCCGTGCTCCAAGGCATAATCTATCTGGCGGTTCACCATCTCCTGGTCTATCCCCGCATTTGGATTTTCGCGCACCGATCCGCCGCCCTCCACGGGCAGGCGCATCATGCCGTAGCCGAGCAATGACACCTTGTCGCCGGTCTTCGGATTTGTGCGGTAGGTCATTTTCCCTTTCTGCGGCTCTTGCACAGAGGTCACATGGCTGTTGTTGTTCCCTCCACAGGCTGTCAGCGCAGCCGACGCTGCCACCGTATTGCCTCCCAATACTTTCAGGAAGGCTCTTCTGTTTATCTCTTTATCCATTGCTTTGTACTTTTTCTTACATGATCAGATAACGCGGTGCATCTCGTGCCCCTCTACGTATATGGCACTAAGCGGACGTGCCGGACAGAGGTTCTCGCAAGCTCCACAGCCGATGCAACGCTCGGTGTTAATCACCGGAATTTTCGGCGAACGGGGGTCGTCTTTGTCTGAAGCCACCATCGTGATGGCTCCAGAGGGGCAGTGACGGGCACAGTTGCCGCACTCCACGCCGTCGCTGAGCGGCACGCAGTT
>CAVIFD010000336.1:0-2551 GCA_963641545.1 bacterium
CAACCCGATGCAAAGCAAGCCGCAGACTACGGCAACCGGACGTACCACATCCTCCGTCCCCAAGTTTGCCAGATAAGGAGAGAGACGGAACACGGCAAACACGCCCAAACGTGCAATCGCCATCTCCAACCCCATTGCCAGTGCCAGCTCTTTGCCGGTGAACCATTTTACGATAGCCTTGGAAACCGTGATGCCTGCCATCTCCACGCCGCAGCCGAAGATTGCAAACCCTGCGGAAGCCAGCTTGGCGTTGGCAGGGAAAGATGTCCAAAAGGAGCTGAGCAAATCGTGGAGCGCATTGCCCTCGACAAAGAGGGGACTGATGGCATACAGCTTGATGCCGCCGCCCGCAACCATCACGATGCCGGAAAGAACTGCCGTGAAGCGCACGCCCATCTTGTCCAGTATGATTCCTGCGAAAATCAGAAAGAAGACAAACACGTTGAGGAAATACTCCGAGCTGGCAAACGTCCCGTAGGTGTCGGCACTCCAGCCGCACTGCGTCTCAAGCAGTGTCTGCAGCGGAGACAGGACATCTACAAACATGTAGGCAAAAAACATAGCGGATGCAATCAATACCAACGCTGTCCACCGTACCGGCGCAGACTCGTTGAGCTTCTTTTTAATTTGTTCGGTCATGATATTCTTCTTTTTATACGTTGTTCTTTTTAGTCTTGTTGTTGAAATAGAGGGAGCGCTTCTGCCACAACAAACGTGCTTCCTCCGATAAAGACGGTGTCGTCCTCGTGAGCACGCTCCAATGCGCGGCGGACAGCTTCCGTCACACTGCCACACACCGTTCCGCTCAGCCCGTGCTCTGTTGCCTTCTCGGCAAACTCCTCGGCAGGCATTGCCCGCTCCATGGGAGCCTGTGTGAAGAAGTAGAAGGCATCCTTAGGCATAAGACTCATTACGCCGTCCACATCCTTGTCGCCCATCATCCCGACAACCATATACGTGTGCGGCGAATGTCGGACAACATTTTCCAGTTGCTTACCCAGATATGCCCACGCACCGGTGTTGTGACCCGTGTCGCATATAACCGTCGGTTTCTCATGCAATGTCTGCCAACGCCCCATCAGTCCGGTCAGCTCCACAACATGCCTGAATCCTTCCTTTATGGCTTCCTCGGGAATATTTATCCCTTCATCGGCAAGCAGGTTTATGGCTGCCAACACAGTGTTTGCATTATGCACCTGTGCAAGACCTCCAAGCTCTCCGAGCAGCTGACCGTGTTCCACCGAGCTGAGATGCCACTCGCCTGCGTCTGTCTGATACGACTCATTGAGCAAGCGGGCTTCACGGGCGAAGTAAACCTCTGTATCGTTCTTCTCGGCAGCCTTGCGGAACACTTCCCTTACGCTTTCTGTGTACACTTCCCCAATCAGGGCAGGCGCACAGGGTTTGATGATGCCCGCCTTTTCGAAGGCTATCTTCTCGAGTGTGTCGCCAAGGAACTGTGTGTGGTCAAGGCTGACATTCGTGATGATGCTCAGCACAGGTGTGATGATGTTCGTGCTGTCGAGCCTGCCGCCCATACCTACTTCCACAACGGCGAAATCCACCTTCTCGGCGCGGAAATAATCGAATGCCAGCGTGGATGTCAGCTCAAAGAAAGATGGATGAAGAGGTTCGAACACGGCGCGATGACGCTCCACGAAGTCCACGACATACTCCTTCGTGATCATCTTGCCGTCGACGCGGATACGTTCGCGGAAATCCACCAGGTGTGGAGACGTGTAAAGCCCGACCTTATATCCCGACTGCCGTAGGATGGCAGCCAGGAGATGACAGACCGACCCCTTGCCGTTCGTGCCTCCGACATGGATTGTCCGGTAGGCTCTGTGCGGATTGCCCAAGTAATTGTCGAGAGCAATGCTCTTCTTCAGTCCGGGCTTGTAGGCGGATGCACCGACGAGATGGAATACGGGAGTGCTTGCGTATAGATACTGAATTGTTTCTTCGTAAGTCATGCAACTTGTTATTGTGGCGCGCAAAAGTAGCTCTTTTTTATTTCATATCTTTGCAGCTCGTAACACAAAAGGGCAAATAGGACATGGATAAGCGACATATTGAATACACGCCGGAAGGTGGCGTTTGTTCTAAAAAGATGATCATAGATACCGAGGATAATGTCATCACCTCCGTTGAGATCGTCGGCGGTTGTGCAGGGAATACGCAGGGACTTGGTCGGCTGCTTGTCGGCATGGCAGTGCCCGAGGCAATAAAACGTCTGGAAGGTGTCGACTGCCACGAGCGGGGCACGTCATGTCCCGATCAGCTTTCAAAAGCCCTTCGGGGGCTCCTTTGATTGTGGAAGGCGGGCTATCCTGCTCGGATTCAAAAAAAGGAAGGCGCGACTTGTCGGGATAAAAATAATATCTACTTTTGCGCCCGGGTAAGTCCTACACGGCATGCTCCCTCGGAATCCCCCAGGGCTTGACCGCAGCAAGGGTACTTGGTTGTAGCGGCGCGATGTAGTAAGCTTACCCACTTGCCTCTTTAGCTCAGTTGGCCAGAGCACGTGATTTGTAATCTCGGGGTCGTTGGT
>CAVIFD010000337.1:0-2540 GCA_963641545.1 bacterium
GAGGTGAGCAACTCCGCACTGACAAAAGAGCAGATGTACGACAGCCTGCACGAGTGGGCAAAGCAGTTCTTCGGCAAAGATGGACGCCGGCTGGTCTACCTGGACAAGGACAAAGGCTCCATCGCTGCCGTGGGCGAGGAATACATCGTGTTTCAAAACACTGTCCTTTCGCTCGACCGCACACTGATGGACTATCGCGTGACCATCGAATGTCGCGACCATGCGGCAACAGTCAGGCTCACCGGCATCCGCTACGAATACAACGTCTCCTACCAAAAGAATCCGGAGAAATACGTCGCCGAAAAATGGATCACAGACAAATACGCCTTGAACAAGAAGAAAGACAAGCTGAACCGAGGCAATGGCAAGTTCCGCCGCAAGACTGTCGACTTCGTGAATGATATGTTTCAAAGCATCGACGCGGCACTCGGCCCCGTACAGCCTGCTGCTGCCACCACCGTTCCTGCCGCGCAGAGCGTGGCTCCGGCAACCGTCGGCGGCAACACTGACGTATGCCAAGGGATGACGGCGTTCGACCCCGAAAAGATCCCGTCCACCCTGCTTGATATGCTGCCGGAAAGCCGTATGGAGGTGACGGCGGCAGAGAAAGAAGACCTGACCGAGCGCTACGCCGTGTGGAAAGGGATGGGCAGGATGATGGGGAAAAACATCGCCTCCATATCCATCAGCCCCGAAAGCGAAGTCTGCAAATCCATCGGCGATGGCGGCGTCTACACCCTTTCGTTCAGGAAAGGAGACAGCCCCGAGGTATGGTTTATGATACAGTGCATACGGCAGGGCGAGACCGAAGAAGGAGGGCAGAAGACAATCATTGGCGAGATTCTTAATGTGTGGATCAGATAACAAAAGCAGAATAGGTTTATGAAGAAGTTAGCAATCCTGATTTTACTGCTATGCCCCCTGACAGCCATGGCGCAGGGGCATAAGGGAAGTGTCGAATCGTGCGCCCCGATGAAAGACGGGAAAGTATGTTACAGCGACAAGGTGGATATTGTCGGCAAGACGAAAGGCGAACTGTTCGATGCCATCGACAAATGGGCAAGGAAGAGCTTCGGAAGGGATGTGTTCCTTTCGAACGTCACGTCCGACAAGTCGAAAGGCACGGTGTTCGTCAACTCCAAGGTGGAGCTTCTGCTGAACGAAACGGAAAAGACCATCGTCAAATACAAGATGAAGATCCGCTGCACGGACGGGAGCTACACCGCCGAGGTGGGCAACATCACCTACCAATACGATCCTCTCAACGACAAGAAATACAAGACCTACCCTGCCGAGAGCGTGATAGCAGGTAACGGAAAAGGCAACACCGTGGCACTGATAAAAGACCCGAAGCTGTTCTGCAACGCCACGTTCTTCTTCGTGGAGGGTCTGTTCGGCGATGTGTTCGATGCAGTAAGCGAATAGGCGGGACAATCAATACACATGCGGAGTGGAGGGATGACAATAAGAACGGTCATTCCTCCATTATTATATAACACCACAGCGGATAGTGGTCCGAATAGTGCACCTTGTCGACGGTGCAGTTCACCGACTTCATGTTCTTTGAATGCAGGATATTGTCGATCCTGAACCGGAACATGTTTTGATTGTACGTCACGCCCATTCCCCGTCCCGACTCGGCAAAGGCATCGACCAACGCTCCCTGCACCGTGCGGTGGGCATATGAGATGGGGGTGTCGTTGAAGTCGCCACACACCAGCACATACTCTCCTTTCGCCTCGGCAATAACCTTAGCCACAGCCTCGGCTTGGCGGGCACGTATCTTAAACGCCGGTCCGAGCTTCTGCTCTATGGAGCCTTTTATCCCGTCGAAAGTGTCCGTGCTGATGTTCTTGAAGAAGGCGGCATAGCGGCTGCGGTCTTCCATGGTCAGCTTGAACGACTCGAGGTGGTTGTTCACCAGCGTCAGCTTCTTTCCGTTCACGTCTATCTCGTGCACCGACGAGGCGTTAAACTTGCTCTCATACTTTATCCGCCGCGAGGAGGTGATGGGATACTTCGAGAAGACGGCAATGCCGCTGCTGAGGCTTCCCGTCGGACGGGTAGGAATGACGGAACGGTAAGGATACATGCTCAGCGCCTCGCCAACCTTCCCCCCTGTGAGAAATCCTTTCTGCTTGCCCACGGCATATTCCTGAAGACATACGATGTCGGCACCCGAGCGGGCTATGTAGTCGATAATCTCGTTTGGCGACTTCTTCGTGTGATCCTTGTACGCAAAGCCCATCACGTTATACGTAAGGACCTTCATCACCTTCCCTTTCGGCACATCCTCACGGCCATGCCATGGGAAATAAGCCATCAGCGGTCCTGCACAGAGGGCGAAGGCACAGAGGGCAACAAGCAGCAGCCGCCACTCGCGCACGAACAGCCAGTAGAGCACGAAGCAGAGGTTCAGCGCACACAACACGGGGAACGCAAGCCCGAGGTAGGAAAAGAAGAGCACCGCATTGGGCGACACACGGTCGGAATAAGCCGACGCGATGAGCAGCAGCACCACCACGGCGTTGGCAGCGGCA
>CAVIFD010000338.1:0-2525 GCA_963641545.1 bacterium
GTGTTTTCTTATCCTCTACGGGCAGAGCGGATAAGTCGTTGGGTGTTTTCTTATCATTCTGCGCTCGGATTGTTAAAACGCGGGGGGATGCGGCTTTCCTCCGTTTGGGAGGAAATCAATACATTTGCCGCACTTATACAATCTGCATGGAAACGATGACGGAAGACATAAAGAAAGCCTGCGAGGTGATGCGGGCGGGGGGGATTATCCTTTATCCCACGGATACGATTTGGGGAATAGGCTGCGACGCGACGAACAAGGAGGCTGTCGAGCGCGTGTACAACCTGAAGAAACGCTCCGACAGTAAGGCGATGCTGGTGCTGATGGACAGCGAGGCGAAACTGGAGAGGTACGTGGACGACATTCCAGACGTTGCGTGGAATTTGATTGAGGTGGCAGACAAGCCGCTGACGATAATCTACTCTCATGCGAAAAACCTTGCGACGAATCTCATTGCGGGCGACGGGAGTGTGGGGATACGCATCACGCGTGAGGAGTTTTCCAGGCGGCTGTGCGAAAGGTTTCGCATGCCTATTGTCTCGACCTCTGCAAACGTGAGCGGCGAGCCTTCGCCGGCAAACTTCTCCGAAATATCCGACGAGATAAAAAAGGGCGTGGACTTCATCGTGTCGTATCGCCGCGACGAGAGAAGCAAGGCTGCGCCGTCGAACATCATTAAACTGGGCGACGGGGGCTTAATTCAGATAATAAGATGATGACAAAGAGCGGCAGACAGAGGGTGAAATACATCGTGTCGGACTTCGTCGCGGCTACCGTTGTGTGGTTTCTGTTCAACCGCCTGCGCTTCGAGGAGGTTGCCGTGTATGAGGGCGCGGCATCTTTTGCGGAGTATCTGAGGTACGGTCAGGTGGTGAAGGGGCAGCTGTTTGTTCCGTTCTTTTGGATGGTGCTCCACTACTTCTCGGGCTACTACAACCGTCCGTTGGGGAAGTCGCGCCTTGCGGAGCTGTTTGCCACGTTGGTGACGGTGACGATAGGGGTGGTGTTCATCTTCTTTGTTGTGGTGCTCAACGATCTGCCCCGTTCGTTTCATATCTACTACGAGCTGTTCTTCTCGCTCTTGGGGTTGCAGTTCTTTGCGACGTATATTCCCCGTCTGATGATCACGCTTTCAGGTCTGAGGAAGATTAGGAGCGGGGAGTGGGCAGTCAGCGTGCTGATTGTGGGTGCCGGAGCGAGGGCAGAGCGCATTGCCGGCGATCTTCGCCGCTTGGGTTACCATGTTTCAGGGTTCATCCCCGAAGATAAAACCGCCGAGCTGCCGAGGGTCATTGCCGAGGGTCATATCGACGAGATAGTGATGGCTGTGGATACCGACGACGACAAAAAGCAGCTCTCCATACTCTATTCGCTGTATCCCTACGGCTTGCCGATAAAGGTCCTGGCAGACGGGCGAGGCGCGTTGTCGCAAGTGAAGATAAAGACCATACGCGGCATTCCGCTGGTCGACGTGACGGAAGACAACCTCTCGGAGGTGGAGCGAAACATCAAGTTCGTGGCGGATAAGGTGCTTTCGGCATTGGTGCTGATCCTGCTTTCGCCGATGTATGCCTACATAGCGTGGCGTGTGAAGAGAGACTCCGACGGTCCGGCGTTCTTCCGTCAGGAGAGGATAGGATATATGGGAAAGCCCTTCCTTATTTATAAGTTTCGGACGATGTATGTCGACGCGGAGGAAGGCGGTCCGCAGCTCTCTTCGGAAGACGACCTCAGGATTACGCCCTTCGGACGCACGTTGCGGAAATATCGCCTCGACGAGTTTCCGCAGTTCTGGAACGTGCTGAAGGGAGACATGTCGATTGTCGGTCCGCGACCTGAGAGGAAGTATTTCATCGACCGCATCGTGAAGAAGGCACCGTATTACTACCTGCTTCACAACGTGCGTCCGGGCATCACGTCGCTCGGGATGGTGAAGTATGGCTACGCGAACGACGTGGACAAGATGATTGAGCGTCTGAAGTACGACGTGTTGTATTACGAGAATATGTCGTTGGCAATGGATATAACGATACTGTTTTACACGGTGAAGACAGTGCTGACGGGGAAAGGTATTTAAGACAATGACGGACGAAGGTTGGTTTTACAAGTTCCTGCTGTGGCGGGACAAGCATATCAAAGAGAAACATTTCATTCTTGTTATCAGTTTTCTGGTGGGTATATGCACGGCTGTGTCGGCAATACTCCTGAAGCAGCTGATACATTTCATACAGCACATCCTTACGGGCAACTTCTCGGCAATAGGGGCGAACTACCTCTATTTGCTTTACCCCGTTGTGGGCATTCTCTTGGCGGGGTTGTTCGTCAAATACGTAGTACGCGACGACATCAGCCACGGTGTGACGAAGATTCTCTATGCCATCTCGCAGCGAAAGAGCCGCATCAAGCCGCACAACATGTGGACATCCATTGTTGCCAGCTCCGTGACGATAGGCTTCGGCGGGTCGGTGGGAGCGGAGGCTCCGATAGTGCTGACGGGAGCTGCCATAGGGTCGAACCTCGGGCGA
>CAVIFD010000339.1:0-2518 GCA_963641545.1 bacterium
GGTCGTAGATATTGCCAAACGCGCCCTTGCCAATAGGCTTCGGCTCGGCTGTTTTTTCTCCTAACTCATTTCGGCTTCCTCGGCTATCTCCATCAGTTCTTTCTGCACCGTCGGCTGCCCGTTCTCCGTCCTTAATTCGTTCTCCACTTGCAGTATTTCCTGTGCTTCCTTGCTGCCCTCGTTGGCTTGCTGTATTATCGCCAGCCAATACATTACCTCTAATTTGTCCATTATAGTCAATATCTAATACTTCCTTGATAGCCTGTGCGAGCGTGCGCGGGGTGTTGTCCGGTTGCTCAAACAGATTTTCTTCCTGTGTACCCTGAATAAGGTCATAGAGTTTGTTGAATGTACCTTGAATGATTTTTTGGTTTTCACCCTTGTACATCGCTGCCAAATGCAGTGCGAAGTTACTGAAATTGTCAGCGGGCAGATAGCCCTCTCCGGTAATATTATCGATATGATACTGCCTTTTCCACATTTCAACTGCCGCGCGAACCTCTTTCCGGTTCTTCGCTTCCATAAACTGCTTGTCGTGCGAAAGGGCATAGTAGGCACGGATTGAGCTCTGTATCTCTTCCACCATGCGCTCACCATCCGGACTGTTATTGTCCCTGTACGCCGTTGCAAGGATGCCCTTTTGCGCCTTTGCCGGCAGAGCGTTGAACATTTCTTCAAGTCGGGTGCTGCCGCCCTTGAAGATGCCCTGATACATAATACCCCGCAAATCGTTCTTCGCTTCGGCGGTAAGATTACCCTTGCTGTCAAATGCACTTGCGTACTGCGTCGGGGTGATGTAGCCTTTTTGGTTCATCCATTTCAGAGCATCTACGCCGTTGGCATCAACAAGCTCTGCGAACGAGGCTTCCTCATCGCTTGACTTAAGCAACAGATTGGCAAACGTGCGCATATCGTCGCCCATCTTCTGCGAAGCGTTCTTGGGTTTGATGCGTTCCACACCTCCGCTCTCGGTGTCCTGCGCCACATACTGACCGAGTGCGATTGCTTCCGCATCGTCCACATCGAGCATATTGACGAGCACAGGGCTTTCCATTGCGTCTATATCCTCTGCGCTCACACCAAATTCATCGGCGTGGTCTTTCAGATACTGCTTGTACCGCGCCGCCTGCTCTTTGTAGCTCTTCCACATCTGACGGAGTGCGTCGCTTCGGCTGTTACCTTGTATCACCTCACCGCGAGCATTCACTGTTGGTGCACCTGTATAGGCAGTAACGGAAGAAGTGATTTCTTCGGGACGAATATTCTCGGCAATTTTGCGTGCCGACAAGATGCTCGCGTCATCGTTGCGCTCTTTTGGCTGTGCCTCATCAATGAAGTGCAGCGGATTGCGCCCTCCTTGAGAGTGGCTCGGCTGTAACTGACTTACATCTATCACCGCCACTCGTCCGTTTCGTGTAACATCGGAACTGAACTTGACCGACACTTCTTTGCCCTGTACTGCTTGTATAGGCTCTTGTCTATCTACCTTATGACCATTCACACGTCTGTAGCCTCTTGCCCGCGCGTTCTGTGGAGTATCGTCCACAATATCGGGTACACCGCCAAAGGCTTCACGCGCTTTGCGTTCCGCTTCCTTACGTTCTCCACGAAGTCTTTCCTCCTCTGCTTTGCGTGCTGCATCCGCCGCCATCCTTCTGCGACCTCCTGTTTCGGCTATCTTCTGCCAAATGGCAAGCTCCTGTTTGGCTGCTTCGATAGCTGCTTTGCGTTCTTTTTCGGCTGCGATCTTCTCTGTGGGGGTTGTGCTGCCTTTCGATTTAGCTTTCTCCGCTTTCTTCAAGGCGGCTTCCTTGTCGGCTGCCATTCCGTCCGCTACGGTCTGCGCCATTGCTTCATCGCCCTCCGTCTGCTCTACGATAGCGTCCCAAGCCGTATCGCTGTCCGTCTGCTCATAGAGAGGATTGCCCTCTTCGTCTTTTGGTATCCGCTCCAAGGCGGTGGTGGGTTGCTCTTCGCCGTCGGTCGGTGTCTTTTGCGGGGTTTCAGAAACAACGCCGCTTGTTTCCGCGTCCTTTGCGCCGGCGGCTTTCCTGACCATGGCTTCAAAGTCTTTTACGGAGACAACCTGTACGCGCTTGCCGTTTAGCGGCTCGTCTGTGCGTATCTCCACGCCGTCATCCGTGATGTTCTGTATCTCGCCGTGTATCTCCTTGCCGTTCTCGTCTTGCAGGGTAAACGTATCATTCACGCTATACGGCAGCTCCGTCTGTTCACCTTCGGCGTTTTCTGCCGCCCGCCTTGCTTCAAACTCTGCCACACGAGCCATGTTTGCTTCGTCCGCCTGTTGCTGTATGACTTCCTTTGCAATAGGGAAGACGCTCTTTCCGTCGGTCACATTCACCGTGCCGTCGCCGTTGTCGATAATGCCGTTCTCGTTGGGAACAACCTGCACCTGTATCTGCCCGTTCTCGTCGGTAATGGTGTATGTGTCGCCCTGATTGAACGTAACCTTGCCATCTATCTTACCCGCCGCTTCTTCTGCCATCTGCCTACGGAT
>CAVIFD010000340.1:0-2518 GCA_963641545.1 bacterium
CGACCTCGAGTCCATCCAGGCATTCAACAACACTCTCCGGCAGTTCAAGGGGAACATACTCTTCTCGAGCCACGACCATGAGTTTATCCAGACCGTGGCAAACCGTATCATCGAGCTGACGCCAAACGGCACCATCGACAAGATGATGGAGTACGACGACTATATCACAGACCCGACGGTTGCCGCGCTGCGCGAACGGCTGTATAAGTAACGCATGAAACGACGGGTAGCCTTTCTCTTCGCTGCGTTCCTCGCATGGCTGCCGCTGCTTGCCATTCAGAAGCCGGTGTTTCTGGTTTATCACCGAGCATTGGCAGAGGGGTGCAGTGTGGCGGACTTCGTAAGGGTGGTGACGCACGGGCTGAAGCTCGACTGCACCGTCGCAGGGTATCTGACCGTCGTCCCGCTGCTTTGCACTCTCGTCTCCATCCCTCTGCCCGGGGCATTCTATCGTAAGTTCCTGCGCGGGTATTTCGCCGTGGCAGCCGTCCTCATCGCAGCAATCTTTGCCGTCGACGTTGCCCTCTACGGCTATTGGGGCTTCAGGCTTGACGCCACGGTGCTGTTCTACCTCCGCTCGCCGAAGGATGCCATGGCAAGTGTGCCGGTGGGGAGCTTCTTCGTGCAGCTGCTGCTCTTCGCCGTGTATGCCTACGGGATGTACCATGTGTTCCGCAGGATCGTCATCCCGCTCTTTCCCGAGGCGGCAGCGGGCAGCAAGGTGGCAGCGACACTACTTGTCATTCTCCTTGGCGGCGTGCTGTTCGTCCCCATCCGTGGAGGCGTGACAACCTCCACTGCCAACGTCGGCATGGTATATTTCAGCGACAACCGCTTCCTAAACCATTCGGCAATCAACCCTGCGTTCAGTCTCCTTGCCTCGCTGAGCAAGCAGCAGGACTTTGCCGCCCAGTTCAACTTCTTCCCCGAAGAAGAGAGGCGCACACGGTATGCAGCCCTAATGGAGACCACAGGTGCGCAGCACGAGAAGCGGAAGCTGCTGAAGACAGAGCGTCCGAACATCCTCATCATCCTTTTGGAGAGCTTCTCGGCAAACGTGATTGAAGCCGTGGGCGGCAAGCAGGATGTCACGCCCAATCTCGATGGCCTGAGCCGCGAGGGCATCACCTTCACGAATATGTATGCCAACTCTTTCCGCACCGACCGCGGGATAGTGGCAGTGCTCAACGGCTACCCCGCGCAGCCGACAACATCCATAATGAAGTATCCCGCCAAGAGCCAGACGCTCCCTTCCATTGCAGGGAGCCTCGTCAAGGAGGGCTACACCGCCGACATGCTCTATGGCGGGGATATCAACTTCACCAATATGCAGAGCTATTTCTTCAGCTCGGGCTACAGCCACATAACGGCAGACCGCGACTTCCCGCTCTCGGAGAGGCTGAGCAAATGGGGCGTGGCAGACGACAGAACTTTCGACTACCTGTACGAGACAATCAGCAAGAGAGACAACGACCGTCCGTGGCTGACCACCTTCCTTACGCTGAGCAGCCACGAGCCTTTCGAGGTGCCCTACCATCACTTGGACGACCCGTACCTCAACTCCGTAGCCTTCACCGACAGCTGCCTCGGCAGCTTCATCGGCAAGCTGAAGGCTCTGCCCGTATGGGACAATCTCCTTGTCATACTTGTCAGCGACCACGGTTTCCGCTACCCTTCGTCGCTCACGGACTACGAGCCTCGGCGTTTTCATATTCCGATGATATGGACAGGCGGAGCTGTCAGTACCCCTGCCGTCGTCGACACGTATGCCAACCAGACAGACCTCGCGGCAACGCTGCTCAGCCTGCTCGGCATCCCTCACGAGAGCTTCACGTTTAGTCGCGACCTGCTCTCCGATTATCCCGAGTATGCGTTCTACACCTTCCCCAACGGGTTCGGATTTATAGACAGCACGGGTGTCTCCGTCTATGATAATGAAAACGGCAAGCCGCTGATCGAACACCCGACAAAGGGCAGCGACCGGCGGCTTGACAAAGGGAAGGTTCTTCTTCAGACTCTCTACGACGACTTGGGCAGTCGGTAGCCCCCTTACTGTTTGTTTTTACTTCGCATAACTTACGGCACGCGTCTCACGGATAACCGTGATCTTCACCTGTCCCGGGTAAGTCATCTCATCTTGTATCTTCTTTGCTATTTCGTTCGACAGGTTTTCCGTCTCCTTGTCGTCAATCTTGTCTGCCCCTACAATCACGCGAAGCTCGCGCCCTGCCTGGATGGCATAGGTCTTAACCACACCCGGATAAGAGAGAGCCAACTGCTCCAAATCGTTCAATCGTTTGATATAAGCTTCCACAATCTCGCGACGTGCTCCCGGACGGGCACCGGAGATGGCATCGCACACCTGTACAATCGGGGCCAACAGCGTCTGCATCTCCACCTCATCGTGGTGAGCACCCACCGCATTGCAGATATCGGGTTTCTCTTTATACTTCTCGCAAAGCTTCATACCGAGTATTGCGTGTGGCAATTCGGGTTCGTCGTCGGGCACTTTACCAAT
>CAVIFD010000341.1:0-2511 GCA_963641545.1 bacterium
AGATTTGCCGTCGCGTCGCTCGGCATACGCCAGTCGCCTCGGGGAGAGAGGCTGACGGAGCCTACCTTCGGACCGTCGGGCAGGCAGCTGCGCTTGAACTGCTGTGAGAAGAAGCGGCGGAAGAAGGTGCGGAGCCATTTCAGTATGGTTGCATTGTCGTAGCTGCCGCCGAATGCCTGCCGCGCCAGGAAGCAGATCTTTGCCGGCGAAGAGCCGAAGCGTAGGAAGTGATAGAGGAAGAAATCGTGCAGCTCGTAGGGTCCGACGAGGTCTTCCGTCTTCTGCTTGATGTTCCCGTCCTCGTCCGCAGGGATAAGCTCGGGGCTGATGGGTGTATCAACAATGTCGAGCAGGATGGCGCGCGACGTTGCGTCCACACGGTTGTTTGCAGTCCATTCCACGAGGTATCTCACCAATGTCTTCGGGATACTTCCGTTGACGCCATACATCGACATGTGGTCGCCGTTGTACGTTGCCCATCCCAGAGCCAGCTCCGAGAGGTCGCCTGTGCCTATCACCAAACCGTTCTCCTTGTTTGCAACGTCCATGAGTATCTGCGTGCGCTCGCGTGCCTGACTGTTCTCGTAGGTGACGTCATGCACCGAAGGGTCGTGACTGATATCTTTGAAGTGTTGGATACATGCTTCCCCGATGGGTATCTCGCGCAGGGTGACCCCGAGTGCGCGGATGAGGTTGCAGGCATTGGTGTAGGTGCGGTCCGTAGTCCCGAAGCCCGGCATGGTGATGCCGAGGATACGGCTGCGGGGTATGCCGAGCGCGTCGAAGGTCATCACGCAGACCAGCAGTGCCAGTGTGGAATCCAGTCCGCCCGAGATGCCGACAACAGCCGTCGCGGCATGAGTGTGGGCAATGCGTTTAGCCAGCCCTGCCACCTGTATCTGCAGTATCTCTTCGCAACGTTCCTTCAGCGCATTGCCGGAGGGAGTGAAGGGATGCGGGTCGACGGTGCGTGTGAGCCTTGGCTCGCAGGAGGTGTCCATTATGGAGAAGGGGACGAAGCGAGGCTCTTCCGTTAGAAGCACTGCGGCTCCGTGCATGAAGCCGGTGTTCACGCGGCGGTCGTTCTGCAGGTTCTCTATGTCGATTTCGCTTATGGTGAGCTGCTCCTTCATGGTGAAGCGCGGCGATTCCTTCAGCAGTGCCCCGTTCTCGGCAATGATGCCGTTGCCGGCGAAGACAAGGTCGGTGCTCGACTCTCCGAAGCCTGCGGAGGCGTAGACATATCCTGCCATGCAGCGTGCGGACTGCTGGCAGATGAGTGAGCGCAGATAATGGTGCTTGCCGATAAGCTCGTTGCTGGCAGAGATGTTTACAATGATGTTTGCCCCCTCCATTGCGAGCAGTGAGCTTGGCGGGACGCTCACCCAAAGGTCTTCGCATATCTCGATGCCGACCTTCGCCTCTCCTGCCGTGAAGATGAGATGGCTGCCCAAGGGGACTGTTTCGCCGCCAATCGTGACTGTCCGCTCGCGGAGCTCGCTCGCGGATGTAAACCAGCGTTTCTCCTGAAACTCCTTATAGTTCGGTATGTATGTCTTTGGGACGATGCCCAGTATCTTCCCGCCCTGAAAAGCTACGGCTGCGTTTATAAGACGGTTGCCCACAACAAGCGGTGCGCCGACAATGGCAAGCGGACTCAGGTCCTCGGTGCTGCGCACAAGACGTATCAGATCCTGCTCAGCTGCTTTCAGCAACGTTTGCTGTGCAAACAAATCCATGCAGGTATATCCCGTCACCGACAGCTCGGGGAAGGCAACAACCTCCACGCCTTCTTCCGATGCGCGGCGTATAAGGTTTTCTATTTGTTCCGTGTTGTAACGGCAGTCTGCCACCCGCACGAGCGGCACAGCCGCTGCCACCTTTATAAATCCGTAGTTCATGATTGTATGATGTGTGTGTTACTTTATTGTCTGCTTGATGCTGTCGGATGCCTGCCGGCAATCCCATAATAAAACGATATGTATCAAATGCTCGTTTTCTATTGTATAGATGAGTTTGTGGTGTCCTTCAATCAGGGATCGGTATTGCTTGGGTTTATCGTCCAAAAGATGCTCCGGCATTCCAATAAAAGGGTTGTTCTTGATGAGTGTACAACACCTTTCCAACTTGTCTACGAATCTGAGAGCCGCCCTTTTTCCAAATTGATTAAGACAATAGGCTATGGCTGAATCCGCTTGTCTCTTTGCACGCGGTGCCCAAATCACTGTAATTTCCGTTTCCATCCTCCAAAGAATTGGTGCATTTCCGTTTCATTGATACCTTTTCCTTCGCTCAGCTCTTTTTCTGCAATATCAATTTCTTTACATGCTTCATCAACGCTATAAGCGATTGGGGATGGAGAAACAACCTTTTTTGTCAGTATCCGTTTTGCATACTTTTCCAGTTTGGACATCATTTCCAAATCATCTATCTCGTTCAGATAATCCTCAACGAAGTTCTTTTTCCACTGTTGCAATTCCAATGTTGTCATGACGTGAATACCTATAATGA
>CAVIFD010000342.1:0-2508 GCA_963641545.1 bacterium
CCATGGAGCATATCCTCTCCCAACCATCTTTGATGATTTGCTTGAAGGATACTTTCTTCATCTTACATCTCAACCCGAACAGGGAGAAGAAGAAGAACACGGTCCAGGGGACGAAGCCTCCCGCCAAGGTTGCGAAGTTGTACCACACACCGTTCTCGTGCCCCAGATCGTAGTTGATGTCGGGGGTGCTGAGGTGGAAGAACCTCCCGAAGTTCTCGACAAGCACAACGTCCAGGAACTTCTCGCCTCCCTGCTTCCAAGCGGCGATATACCACAGCAGGGGCAGGAACGACGATGCCACGCCGATATAAAGCAGGGCTTTGAAGATGGTCTTAATGCTGTACCGGCGAAGCATCAGCAGATAGACGCCGAAGACAAACAGCGGCAGGATGATGCCGACAGGTCCTTTGGTCAGCACTGCGCAGCCCAGCAATATGGGGATAACGACGGGCAGCCCCTTCAGCTCCAAGCGGTCTTCCCACCGAAACAGATGATAAAGCCCGACGACGATGAAGGTGGTCAGAAGCATATCGACACGCGTAGTCATTGCCGCGCGGTGTATCTCCACGCAGGTAAGGAGAAAGAGCGTCGCGATAAATGCCTCCTGAAACCTCAGTCTTCGCCCGAAGAAGACCAGCGTGCATCCCATCAGACAGAAGAACGCAACGGCAGAGGGCAGGCGCGAGGTAAACTCCGACACATACCCCTGAGGATAAGAGAACGCTGCCATCAGCCAGTGCGCCATCGGCGGCTTGTAGGCAAACTCGTTGGCATACACCTCGGGGAGCACCGGGTTGCCCGTCTCGAGCATGGATATTGCGACAGATGCCTCGCGGGGCTCGCCCTTCGTGGAGAAGTCGCCCAGACCTATCCACGGCAGTACGGAGATGATACAGATGATGACAACCATCGCTACCGGCTTTTGCAGGTGGAGATATTGTAGTGTAGGTGTACGCATGACTCTTTTCTTTATTTATGCTCCCAATGATTCTTTGATGGCGGAACGGATAATCTCCGCGTCCTCCTTGTTTTCCTTCAGTATGGAAAGGACGAGGTTCAGATAGTTCTCCTTGTTGCTGATGCCGCAGATGCCGCACAGCCGGCTTTGCGGAAGCATTCCTTTCTGGTTGTACACGCGGAGGATGTTCTTGTAGTCTCCCTTCTGCGCGTATCGGGTGAACTTGTCCTTCAGGCTGCGGTATATCCCGTCGACGTGTATGTTGAGGCAGATGCTCTCGACATGCTCCGTCAGCTGCTCTACGGTCGTTATCTTCTTGTCGACGGTTGTCTCTAATTTGCGGCGGACGCGGTGCTTGGCGTGCAGGATCACCTGGCTTTCCAGATCCTTCTCAAACAGCCTGACCACATTCGCCTTCACTTCTTCGAACACCTGCTCGGGGTCTTTCATCAGACGGCGGGCAACCGTCTTGACGACCGGCTCGAGCATAAGCAGGTTTTCCACCTCAGCCACGTCGGGCACGAAGATATGCTGCTCGTGCAGGTAGTCTATCTCACCCTGCGTGCGGCGGTCGCGGTCCACGATGCCCATCGAGTCCAACGTATGGAAATCCTGCAGCCCGCGGAAGGCTTTCGTTGTCTCTATCACTTTCTGACAGCCGCCCATCGGCTTGACGAGGAAGTCGGGGAAGATAAGCCGGTAGAGACGGTTGTCGATGCTGTTGGTGTTGGTCCCTTCAACAAACAGGATGGGCTTGCGGCTTCCGAGGATGTCGATATACACTTCTTCGGGTAGGCTGCCGCTCTCTTCTATCATACGGTAGTCCCACACGCGGGCATCGGCGTTATAGTCCCTTATCCATATCCGCCGGCTTTCGGGGCGGGAGGTGGCGAAGTCGATGTCGTGCGTCAGATATACATACGTGCAGTCGGGGCGCAGGGCTTCTATCTCGTCCCACAGAGTGTTCTTGATGGAGTTGTGGAGCAGTATCTCCGGCTCTTCGACAATCAGCAGCTCACCCTCTCGGGCACAGAGCACCGCGCCGATAAGGTAGAAGACGATCTTCTCGCCGTCGCTCATCCGTCCGGCATTGTATGTGCTCCCGTCGCGCCCCACGGAGGCAAGCTCGACGAAGCCCGACTTATGCACCAGGCGGTTGTGTGGGAATATCTTCTCCCAAACAGCCTGTATGCGGTCTATCTTGGTGACGGGCGGGACGAGCCCTGTCTGACTCTTGCATGCCTCCTTATAGCTTACTGCCGCCTCGAACTCTTCGCGTTGCAGGCGGAGGGTCAGCTTATCGTATTCCGAGAGGCGCGACTCTTCCCCGCTACCGATAAACAGCGAATGCAGTCCGGAGATCATCTCTGCATTCTCGGCATAGCGTCTCTGCAGATCTCTGCCGAACGAGCTTTTGCCGGCTCCGTTTGCTCCGATCACAACCAGCACCTTCGTGTCGACAACGACGGGCGACGGTGTGTTCTCTTTGGCGGGAAGAATCAGTTCCATATATGTTCTATTTGCTTAGTAAGCCCGTGCAAACAATACGC
>CAVIFD010000343.1:0-2501 GCA_963641545.1 bacterium
ATTATTTCCGACCCCGTGCGGAGCTCAAACATTTTGCAGGAGCAGTTCTTGACCCCGAGAACAACTCAAACATTTTGCGAGAGCAAAATATTCTGTTCCTTTGCACCCGCGAAAAGAACGGGATATGGCAGACGAACAGCAGATGGTGCTCCGGACGGAGAATTTGGTGAAGAAATACAGGACGCGGACTGTGGTGAACCACGTTTCCATTGATGTAAAGCAAGGAGAGATTGTCGGGTTGCTCGGTCCGAACGGGGCAGGCAAGACGACCACATTCTACATGACCGTCGGGCTGATCACGCCGAACGAGGGAAAGATTTTCCTCAACGATATGGAGATTACAAAGTTCCCCGTCTACAAACGCGCCCGCAACGGCATCGGCTATCTGGCGCAGGAAGCGTCCATATTCCGTAAGATGACCGTCGAAGACAATATCCGTTCCGTGCTGGAGATGACGGACACAAGCGAGGAGTATCAGAAAGAGAAGTTGGAAAGCTTGATTTCCGAGTTCGGACTAAACAAGGTGCGTAAGAACCTTGGCGACCAGCTCTCGGGCGGCGAACGCCGTCGCGCCGAGATTGCCCGCTGCCTTGCCATCAACCCCAAGTTCATTATGCTCGACGAGCCGTTTGCCGGCGTCGACCCCATTGCCGTGCAAGACATACAGACCATCGTTGCCCGGCTGAAACATAAGAATATCGGTATCCTTATCACCGACCACAACGTGTACGAGACGCTGAGCATCTGCGACCGCGCCTACCTGCTGTTCGAAGGGAAGGTGCTTTTCCAAGGCACGGCAGAGCAGCTGGCAGAAAACGAAATCGTGCGCGAGAAGTATCTCGGAAGAGACTTCGTGCTGAGAAAAAAAGATCTGTGATTGCCCCTCCCCGAGGCTTACCTCACCGCTTTACGGATATGCCGCACACATATTATATATAGTATAAGTGCGACGGCTGCCAACGCCGCGTAGGCAGGCAAGTGGGCATCGGTGATGTTTCCCGAGATGAATTCATTGTCTCTCCACCGGCTGTCGGACATGCCGACCACGGCAAATGCGTTGTTCACGAAGTGGGCGAATACAGGAATCCAAATGTTCCGGCTCCAATACAGCAGATACCCGAAATATGCGCCCAGCAACATACGCGGAACAAACCCGTAGAATTGTAGGTGGAATGCGCTGAACAATGCGGCAGCCGACCAGATGACCACGTGGTGATTGGCTGTCCACCCACTGATGATACGTTGCAAAGCTCCACGAAAAAAGAACTCTTCCGTAACACCTGCCATCAAAGCGACGACAAACAGGTTGGAGAGGAGCGTCGGTAAATCGCTTCCGGTAAGAAGAGCCTCCGTCAGCCTCTCTGCAAGAGCTTCCTGAGTCTGCATCCATTCTTCAACGGGAGCCATGAACGAGGGCAACACCATTTGCTTGTTCAGCAGCGCCGTCAGCGTGATGGTCGGCGAGAGCAGAATCATACTCGCCAATACGAGCAGCAAAACCTTAGCATCCACCCCCCGCCTCATGCAGAGGTAGTCCTCCAAGGATGGGCTGCACAGCCACGCGACCATCAGTGCAGGGAATAGGAAAGTCCCGATGGCAGAACAGAGCTGCATCATCCGCATCATCGCAGGGTAATCCGTCATATTGCCGCCCCCGCCATGCAACATAAAGAACGCCCCCGTCCCGACCAAAGAGGAAAACGATGCGCCAAACAAAAGAAACGCCGTCAGAAGCAACAACTGAAACACTGCCGGCTTGCCGGCACACATACCTTTTAGTGTCATATCTCTTGAATAAGTTATAAGAACGCAGGAAACTTTTGCCCAAATATAGGCAGAAGTTTCCATCCCCATAGGCGGAATCACGAGATCATGTAACATATGCAACAGGATTTGAAACATTTACACAAGCGGATGTTACATCGGAAAAACAAAACACAACATGGATTTCACACTCACCAACACTTCGTCAATAATTTTGTTTCCGATAAAAACAAGGTCAAACAATCAAACAAAAACGATGATCATGAAAACATAGATGACGGGGTAACCACCCCACCTCGTATAAACAGCAAACACAGCATTTATACAGTATCGGTTGCTAACGTGGAATTAATTATTCTATTACCTACATTTATATGAAAGACAATACTCTAATCAGAAGTATCGGGTTATTATCAATGTTGTTGATGATACCCGTTTGGGTATGTGCCCAAACTATTACCGTGAAAGGTACCGTAAAGGATACCTTCAATGAAGGCATTCCTGGTGTTAACGTCTTGGAGACCGGGACAACCAACGGTGTCATTACAGACATCGATGGAAATTACCAGTTGAGTGTGTCGCCCAAAGCCAAGCTGGCTTTCTCTTTTATCGGATATGTCACGCAGACAATTCCTGTGAACGGAAAAACAACGATCGACGTGGTTTTGTCGGAAGACACACAGACGTTGGACGAGGTTGTGGTTGTGGGTTATGGTACGCAAAAGAAGAGCGATATC
>CAVIFD010000344.1:0-2494 GCA_963641545.1 bacterium
TCGAGTTGCACAAGCACTAAAACTGACATTTTTGTCAGATTGTCGAGTTGCACAAGCTCCGCAAAGACCATTTTAGTGTCTTCGTCGAGTTGCAAATGGCACAAAAAATGCTTTCCCGTCACAGCGATTGGTCGCGCTGCCACGAAAAAGCACTTTCCCGTCGTAGCGATTGGTTGCACAACCACTACGAAGCGGATTTGCAATACGCAGAAAGGAATTTACCGGTTGATGACCTTCATTATCTCGTCGACAATCCGGTCCGCGCTCTGATGATGAGCCAGGGTGGAGATGTTGCGCGCCATTTCTGCCAGGCGTGCGTCGTCGCGGATGGTCGCGAGAGCCGTCGCCACCAGTTCGCGCTCCGCGTCAGCGTCCGCCACCATAATCGCTGCGTTCTTGTTCACCAGGGCGAGGGCATTCTTCGTCTGATGGTCTTCTGCCACGTTGGGCGACGGAACAAGAACGACGGGTTTCTTCAACAGGCAAAGCTCGGAGATGGAGCTTGCGCCGGCGCGCGATATGACGAGGTCTGCTGCCGAATAGGCATAGTCCATGCGCGTGATGAAGTCGGAGCACCAAACAGGCATGCCACGGTAGGCTTTCAGATGGCGGATGGCTTCGTCGTGATAGTGACGCCCCGTTTGCCATATCACCTGCACGTCGGAGGCAAAGAGCTTGTCGAGTCCGCCCTGTATGCTGCGGTTGATGGTCCGCGCGCCGAGGCTGCCGCCCACCACGAGCAGCGTTTTCTTCTCCGGCGACAAGCCGAAGAACGCCAGAGCCTCGTCTCTCTTGCCGGAGGCTTCCTCCAGGTCGCGGCGGACGGGATTGCCGGTCACCACAATCTTTTCTGCGGGGAAAAACCTCTCCATCCCGTCGTAAGCGACGCAAATCTTCGAAGCCTTCCCTGCGAGCAGCTTGTTGGTCACTCCGGCGTAGGAGTTCTGCTCCTGGATGAGCGTCGGGATGCCTTGCGCGGCTGCCATCCAAAGTGTCGGACCGCCGGCATAGCCGCCCACGCCCACAGCTATGTCGGGGCGAAACTCGCGGATCGTCTTCTTTGCCAGTCGGAGGCTTCTGAAGAGGCGGCACAGCACCTTTACGTTGTTGAGCAAATGGGCGCGGTCGAAGCCGCTCACGGGCAAGCCCACAATCCTGTAGCCTGCCGCAGGGACCTTCTCCATCTCCATCCTGTCTTCAGCCCCGACGAAGAGGATCTCCACATCGGGGAAACGTTCCTTCAGTGTGTTGGCAATGGATATTGCGGGGAAGATATGACCTCCCGTGCCGCCGCCGCTTATTATCACACGATACTGCTTCATGTCTTTCTATTTTGTTTCTGTTGTTACGTCTTCTTCCGTCACATGACCGGGCACCGGGTTGGAAATCTCCTCGTCGGTGATGGCAGGAGGTGTGTCGTCGGTCTCTTCTTCCGGATAGTCGTCTTCCTCGTTGCCCATGCCGGCACCGAAACGGCTTACGCTAAGTATCATCCCGAAGTATATGCATGAGATGAGCGTGGAGGTACCGCCACGGCTGACCAAGGGCATCGGCTGACCCGTCACCGGTATGAGGTTGACGGCTACTGCCATGTTCGCAAGAGCCTGCACCACGACGAGCAGTCCGCACCCGAGCACAAGGTATTTCGGGAAGACCTTGTCGCATTTCCGTGCAATCATCCCGACCCTCACCAGCAACATGACGTACAGCATCAGGACGAACACGCCCCCGACCACACCCAGCTCTTCTATTATTATCGCATAGATGAAGTCTGAATACGCCTGCGGAAGGAAATCCCTCTGCTGACCATGCCCGGGCAAACGGCCGAACACTCCTCCGCGGGCAATGGCAATCTTCGCATGTGTGACCTGATAGTTGTCGTCGGTTATCTTATAAACGCCGCTTTCGTCGGTGTCCGAGTCTTGCTTGTCGTAGAAACGCTCGAGGCGGCCCTGCCACGTGGTAAAACGATCCGGCAGATACTGCGCGACGCCCGCCGGAGTGACCCTTAGCAGCACAACGAACAAGACGAGAGCCAGCAGCATCACCCCTGCCAGCTTACACAGCTTCTTCCAGGGCAGCTGTCCGATGAACATCATCAGAAAGCACACGCCGAAAAGCATGAACGCCGTCGAGAAGTTCTCGGGAAGGATCAAGATGCAGGTCCCCCCCACGCCGATGAGGATATACTTGAAGATTTGGTCGTCGGTGAAGCGACTTCGCTTGCTGAGCAGGAAGGCAATGAACACGACAGAGGAGAGCTTGGCGAGCTCGGAGGGCTGAAACTGTATGCCGAAGATATCCAACCAGCGGTGCGCATCGTTGGCATTTATCCCCACGAAGGGCGTCACGATAAGCATGAGCACCGAGAGAGGGAGGAGCATGATAAACGACTTGAAGAAACGGTACGGGACATTGTGAAGTATCAGGACAATCACAAACCCACCCAAGAGGAACGACGCATGCCGCACGATCGGCGCCCAGTGGTCCGCAT
>CAVIFD010000345.1:0-2481 GCA_963641545.1 bacterium
GGTCGGAGTTGTATATCGTCTTTATCCATGCGCCATACACCGTGACACGGGTCTTGAGCGTTTCGATACGCTTGGAGGCAAACTGAAACTCCACGCCTTCCTTGCGCACCTTCATTATATTCCCTGTGGTGGTATACACATCCAGGTTGTATTCACTCGTGTAGGTCAGACGGGAAAGCTCGGGCGGAGCCGTCAGTGTGGAGCCGTCGATGCTCGCAGGGTCGTAGAGTTTGTATGCCAACGACCTGTAATAGGTAAGGTCGTCGAAGGCATTGTCCATCCGCTCGCGGAAATAGGTTACCGACAAGCGGTTCTCCTTATAGCTCACGTCGGCACGGGCTTCCCACTTACGGTTGCGCGCCGGCTCCAGGTCGTAGTTCGTGTTGTCCCACTTATAGGTTATCATGTTTATGCGGCGGAAGTCCGGATTGTTATGATAGTAGTTCAGCTGTATCAGGTCCACGTACTTGAGATCCGGAAACAGCTGGGCAGTGGTCGGCATACGGCTTATCCACCCCAAGCCGCCCGAGAAGGAAACGTTCCACCCGCCGCGCTCCGGCAAACGCCATTGCAGGTTGAGCCGCGGATCGGGATATACCTTGCCCCTCATCCTGTATTGGTTGTCGAGCCCCAACAGCGATTGCATACGTATGCCGGCAGTGAGGGTCAGCCGGTGTTCGCCTGCGGGAAGGTGCATCACCTCTTCGGCATACAGGGCAAGCGGCTGAAGAGCGGGGATATCTTTGAAGCGGCGCGGACGCGTGCTGAGGCTCTCGCTGATGGGGCGCGTCACGTCGAACACCTGACCCTCTCCCCTATTCTTCTGATAGCTCCATTCCAGTCCCACGTTCAGCGTGTTTTTCAGCACAGCCAACGGGAAAGCCATCTGCGTGCGGGCAGATGCCGTTACGTACAAAGGTTTGCCGTCCACTTCCATCTGTGCCACGTAATTGTATGGAAGATAGATCCCGTCGAACTCGCCGCTCTCTCTTTGTGTGGCAATAGCCGCAGGGCGGTTGAGCGAAACGGATTTGGTCTCGCGCATCTTCTCCCACTGCTGACTGACGGACATGTTCGCGCCCACCTCGCGAATCCACGAACGGGCAGGAAACTTCATGCTCCATTTCCCAAGCATCTTGAAGCTGCTGTAGTCAGACTTATAGGAATCTTCCTTTACGGTCGCATCCTTATCCCTCTTGGCTGCATCGAACGAGCCTGTGTAGTCTGTGCTTACGTTCCAGTGTATGTTTCGTTCGCGCCACAGCCATTTCCCGTCCAAGCGGGCAGAGGCAGTGAGGCGGGTATAGTTTTTCACGCTGTTGCGCGGGTCTATCTTCGAATCCAAATAGCTCAGGTCGGCATTCAAGACGTAACGCCCGTTCCCGTCCAACCGAAATCCCTTGCCTGCGGAAACGAGCTTGCTGGTTTTGTCTGCCTTGAAACGTGCCGACAGCGGACTTTCGCTCGTCTTACGTTGGATGATAACCGCACCGTTTGACACATTGCCGTAGGCGACGGAAGGAATGCCGCGAATGATCTCCACCTTCTCGATATTGTCTGTCGAGATGGTACGCATATCCACACCCTTCGACATGGTGCTGGTCGAGTTCACATTCGACGAACTGCTCGGCATATACTGCATGCTTGCATCCGTGTTTTGGGCAACACCGTCCACATAAAAGCCGACGCCCAGCGAAGAGATGTCTTTCGTTGTGCTTGCTTCGCGTATGCGGATAAGATTGGCTTGCCCCATCTGCGGGTCTGCGGATTTCCCTCCCGGGATAAGCTCCATAAGGTCGCTGAAGCTGCTCGGCTGAAGATGCGTCATTGCCGTGCGGTCGATGACGGAGGCACTCGTGGTGTGTTTCGACTCGAACGCCGTCACCACCACCTCGTTCAGTGCCATGGCTGAAGGCTTCAGAAGGAATGTCTCTGCGGTGTTCTTCGCAACTGCCACCTTTCTCTCCGCGGAATCGTATCCAAGGTACGACACAACGACACGGTAAGTGCCTGCCTCGATACGTTGAAGGTCGAAATGCCCGTTCACGTCCGTTATCCCGCCGTAGGCAAGCTGCTCGCCCACGAACAGCCGGACGGTCGCATAGTCCAACGCCTTGCGCGTCTGTGCGTCCATCACCGTCCCCTCAAAGACGAACGTCTGCCCCCACAAAAGAGACATACTGCCACAGACAACAAGCAGAAGAGTATACGCAACCTTACGAATCATTTCATTTTCCCCATTGGCGCGGCAAAAGTACAACCCACGGCAATCCGCTGCAATCACAATATGCAGGTATATCCCCTCTTTTCGTATCTTTTAATGTTATATACTCGATATCCGGGTGTCAATATGTACGGATTGACGCAATCTTGCTTCCCACAAACACACCGGCACCGTTACCGCGTCGGGGCGGCGAAACCACCTCCGCCGACCCTTCTTTTTCAAAAGTGACACCGGAAAACCCTCCGCCGGCCCTTCTT
>CAVIFD010000346.1:0-2454 GCA_963641545.1 bacterium
ACCGTTACAATTATACTGTGAAATCCCACAGCGTCTTTGTCACCGTTACAATTATACTGTGGAACTTCACAGCGTCTTTGCCACCGTTACAATTATACTGTGAAACCGTCGCAGCGTTTTTATCACCGTTACAATTATGCTGTGAAATCGTCGCAGCGTTTTTGTACCCGATACAAAGACTTAAAAGCATGTCGGGAGAAAAGGGCAGTGCTTTTGTTTGGGGGATCCCGCGTCGGAGTGCGGGACGACGTTATAAAAACAGATTCCGGGGAGACAAAAACTATGCGTAACCGTTGAGCATACCGTAGAAGTACAACGGCTTCAGGACATATACCTTCAGCAGCCATGCTGCCCACTGCTCCTTGGAGGTGTCGAGCAGGGTGAAGGGAAACGAGGTCGCCGGCTTCTTGTCGTAGTCGAACTCGCACAGAAGCACATGCCCATAGTCCGTAACGATGGGGCAGGCGGCATATCCGTCGTATTTCTCCACAGGCTCTTTGCCCTCCATCAGCGAAATGAGGTTTTTTGCTGCAACGGGCACCTGCATGCGTGCGGCAGCCGAGGTCTTGCTTGTCGGGATGCCTGCCACGTCGCCGAGGGAGACGATGTTGGGGTAGGTCTTGTGCACCAATGTCTCCTTGTCCACCATCACCCATGCTTCGGCAGCGAGCTTGCCCGAGGTCCAGCCCAGTCCTGCTTCGCGCACAAAGTCGGGAGCCGACATAGGAGGGGCGAAGTGGAAGAAGTCGTAGTCTTCGGTGAAAGGTGTGACAGTCTTCTTATCCCCTACGGTCTCCACCTTCTCGAAATACACTCTCTTGGCAGACGTGTCGACACCTTTCACGCGGACATGAGTGTGGATGGATATGTCGCGTTCCTTATATATCTCCAACAGACGTGGAGTGTAGAAGGGAACGTCGTACAGCTCTTTGGATGCGGTGAAGTATTCAAGCGAGAGGTTGGAGCGCGTGCCGTGTCGGCGGCTGTAGTCTTCCGTGAGGAGACATATCTTCTTGGGCGCGCCTCCGCACTTATGCTTCGTATAGGTGTCTGTGTAGATGCCGCGCCCACCTTTTGCAGAAAACGCCTGAAGTGCCTTCCATGTTTTCTGTGCACCTTCGAAGTCGTATATGCTGTGTGCATTGCCTGTGCCGAGGGTGTCGCGGGTGATGCCTTCGACCTTTTCCCAATTGGTCTGCACGCCGGGTGTCAGGACAAGGAAGTCGTACTCAATCTTCCCGCTATGGCTTGTCGTCACGATGTTCTTCACAGGGTCGAGGGCAATGACGCTGTCTTTTACCCACTTCACACCTTTGGGTATGCAGTTCTCCTGGCTTTTCCACACCTCGTCCGGAGAATACACGCCCGAGGCAATGAGTGTGAAGCCCGGCTGATAGAACTGTCGGTCGCTCGGGTCGATGAGTGTGATGTCGGGACGGTCTAACCAATGCATTAGGCGGGCAGCCATGCTGATGCCGGCAGCCCCTCCGCCAATCACTACGATCTTTCCTTTTGCATGGCTCGAGATGGCGTGAGCCTCCTTTGTTGCTGCCGCTGCCATGATGGCGGCTGATGCTTTAAGGAAATGGCGGCGACTGATGCCCCGCCATTTCCATTCTTTCAGTTGCGTTTCCATGTCCTGTCTCATCTCAGAGGGTTATTTGTAGTCTTGCCAAGACTTGATCTGTATATCCTTTACGTCCATAGAGCAGAAAGCCCCGATGAATGCGCTTGCCAGGCGTGCGTTGGTGATAAGCGGGATATTATGATCAATAGCCGCACGGCGTATCTTGTAGCCATTGGTAAGCTCGCGCTTGCTATGGTCTTTCGGGATGTTGACTACCAGCTCGAAGACGTGGCGGCTGAACATATCCATGATGTTCAGGTCGCCTTCCTCGTCGGGCCAGCATACGGGCGTTGCCTTGATGCCGTTGTCGTTGAGGAAGCGTGCCGTGCCTGCCGTACCGTAGATGGTATATCCCTTTGCACTGAGAAGACGGCATGGCTCCAGCAGATCCACCTTGCTCTTTGCTTCACCCGAGGAGACGAGTATGTTCTTTTTCGGGACGTTGTTACCCACGGCAATCATGGCAGAGAGAAGAGCCTCGTTGAAGTCGTCGCCGATGCAGCCTACCTCACCCGTCGAACTCATGTCGACACCCAGCACAGGGTCTGCCTTATGCAGGCGGGCAAACGAGAACTGCGATGCCTTCACTCCGATCCAGTCGATATCGAACGCACTCTTGTCCGGCTTCGTATAGGGAGCGTCGAGCATGATGCGCGTTGCCGTCTCGATGAAGTTGCGCTTCAGCACCTTGGAGACAAACGGGAAGCTGCGCGATGCACGCAGGTTACATTCGATGACCTTCACGTCGTTGTTCTTTGCGAGGAACTGTATGTTGAACGGACCGCTTATGTTCAGTGCCTCGGCAATCATCCGGCTTACCTTCTTTA
>CAVIFD010000347.1:0-2429 GCA_963641545.1 bacterium
CAATCGACTCCCCCTTTTATATACTTCCCGAAGTGTTTTTTACTCGGCACGTAAGGTGAAACGCTTGAACGAAAGGATCTGCAGCTCGGGGTCTGCCTCTTTCATTACCTCGCGAACAGTCTTCTTACCGTCCATAACGTCTTCCTGGTTCAACAGGCAGACTTCCTTCATAAACTTTGCAAGACGGCCCTTGGCAATGTTCTGAACCATCTGCTCGGGCAGGTTCGCAGCCTTCTCGGAAGAGACAGCAGCTATGATCTCCTTAGCTTTCGCCACGTCCTCGGCAGTTATCCAACCCTTAGCCATGTTGCTCTCCATGTGGTCTTCGCTATCCACATGCGCGGGGTTGATACCCGCCTTTTTCAAGGCAGCTTCCACAGCTTTCTGCACCTGCTCCGCCTTTGTCTTCTCGATGGCAACCTGTATCTCCTGCTCTTTTACCGATTCGGGGACACCTGCTTCGTCGATGGCAATAGGGTTCATGGCAGCGATCTGCATTGCGATGTTGTGAGCAACCGTTTCCGATTCCTTGTTGAACGCCGCGATGGTGCAGAGCCGGTTCTTACCCATGTGATTGTATGTTGTGGTGTACGGACCTTCAACAACACAGTATCCGTCGAGCTCCATTTTCTCGCCGGTGATACCGCTACGGTCTGTCACAGCGTCCTGCACAGTGCCACTGCCCATCGGAAGAGCTTTCACCTCGTCTAGTGTTTTGCACTTAGCAGCCACAGCCGCGTCGAGCACAGCCTGAGTCAGGGCAACGAAGTCTGCGTTCTTCGCAACGAAGTCCGTCTCGCACTTCAGGGCAATGATAGCAGCGAACGTTCCGTCTTTCTTAGCCAGCACGCAACCTTCGGCAGCCTCACGGTCGGAGCGCTTAGCGGCAATAGCCTGTCCCTTCTTGCGGATGATCTCCATCGCCTTCTCTATATTACCGTCGGCTTCGGTCAAAGCCTTCTTACAATCCATCATACCCGCTCCGCTCATCTTGCGCAGCTTGGTGATATCAGCCATTGTTACAGCCATAATCTTATTCCTTCTGTTTTTTAATGTTTATACTATCAATAAGATTACTCTTCTCCCTCTGCTTTGGCAGACTCTTCGGACTCGTTTCCTTCAACTACTTCCTCGTCGTCTTTCTTGGCATACTCCTTCTTTGCAGCAGCCTTGCCCTTGCGGTCTTTCTTTGCGCCCTCGCCTTCGCCTGCATCTTCCGTGTCGAGCTTCTCTATCTTACGTTCCTGCAAGCCTTCGCTGACAGCTTCGCAGATTGCACCGACAATAACCTCGATCGATTTCGTTGCGTCGTCGTTTGCAGGGATTACATAGTCCACACTGTTCGGGTCCGAGTTCGTATCAACCATACCGAAAACGGGGATACCCAAACGGTTGGCTTCGCGCACTGCGATATGTTCTTTCATCACGTCGACAACAAACAACGCAGACGGAAGACGGGTCATATCCGCAATGGAGCCCAAAGTCTTCTCCAGCTTTGCACGCTGACGGGTGATCTGAAGTTTTTCTCTCTTCGACAGGTTATCAAATGTACCGTCCTTTGTCATCTTATCGATTGTAGTCATCTTCTTGATGGCCTTGCGAATTGTCGGGAAGTTTGTCAACATACCGCCCGGCCAACGCTCGATAACGTAAGGCATTCCAACGGAAGCAGCCTTATCGGCGACAACTTGTTTGGCTTGTTTTTTTGTGGCAACGAAAAGCACCTTCTTTCCCTGCTTAACCAGGTTTTTCATCACTTCCGCTGCTTCGTCTACTTTAGCAACTGTTTTATATAAATCAATGATATGAATACCATTGCGCTCCATAAAGATGTAAGGAGCCATCGCCGGGTTCCACTTTCTCTTCAAGTGTCCGAAGTGCACTCCGGCTTCCAATAACTGATCAAAATCAACTCTTGACATTTCTTCTTTCTTTAATCGTTTACTTTCTGTTTAACTTTCAACTATCGGGTAGTTCTCCGACATATCCTCATGCAAAAGGAATCCCGATAATTTAGATACTAAACGCTTTGCTCTTGCAAGAAACTCACAAATAACATCAACGTTTGCTGAACTGGAATCTCTTACGAGCTTTTGGACGACCCGGTTTCTTACGCTCAACAGAACGTGGGTCACGCGTAACAAATCCTTCTGCTCTCAACGCAGGTTTGTCCTCAGGATTAATCTTAATCAATGCACGAGCAATAGCCAAACGTGCAGCTTCCGACTGACCTTTGAAACCACCACCGTCAAGATTAATTTTAATGTCATATTTTTCTTCAACATTCAGCTTTGCGAGCGGCTGCTTAACAATGAACTGAAGAATTGAAGAAGGAAAGTAATTGGCAAGTTCACGTTTGTTGATTGTAATCTTTCCCGTTCCTTCGCTTACGAACACGCGAGCAACTGCTGCTTTACGTCTCCCTACTG
>CAVIFD010000348.1:0-2416 GCA_963641545.1 bacterium
ATCATATTCTCCATCTGCGTAGCCAACACACCGAGCACGGTTGCCGAGGCTGCACGCGTTGCAGAGCCGGCTTTCTGCTCGATAGCTGCCCAGTCTATTTCGGGAGCTTTACCGGAGAACCAGCTCTGCATCTTCTTCGCCAGCTCCGGATTCTCCTTTGCCCATGCTTCTTTAGCGGCATAACGCTCAGCCACGATGGATTCAAGCTCTTTCGCACGCTCGGCATACAGCTCGGCAACGTCGTCGAACACGGCAAAAGGATTCTGCGGATCGCCTCCCAAGTTCTTTACCGTCTCATCAAACGATGCTCCGGCTGCGGAAAGAGGCTGACCGTGCGTGGATACCTTGTTTTCGTAGCTTTCGCCCTCGGCACCACGAGCACCCTTGCCCATAACGGTGTCGCCGATGATAAGCGTTGGGCGATGAGCCTCGGCTTTCGCTTCGTCCAATGCCTTACGTATCATTGCCACATCGTTTCCATTGATATGAATAACCTTCCAACCCCAAGCTTCGTACTTCTTTGCCACATCCTCGGTGTCTACCTCTTCAACCTTCGTAGACAGCTGGATGTTGTTGGAGTCGTAGAACATGATCAGATTGTCGAGCCCCAATGTGCCCGCAATACGTCCTGCTCCCTGTGAGATCTCTTCCTGTATGCCGCCATCGGAGATATACGCGTAAATCGTCTGGTTCATGACATCTCCCAAGCGGGCTTTCAGGAACTTGGCAGCGATGGCAGCACCGACTGCATAAGTGTGTCCCTGCCCAAGCGGACCGGAGGTGTTTTCTATCCCACGCTTGACATCCACCTCGGGATGACCCGGTGTTGGACTTCCCCACTGGCGGAACTGTGAAAGCTCTTCCATGGTGAACTTGCCCGTAAGCGCAAGCACTGCGTAGAGCATTGACGACATGTGACCCGGGTCTTGGAAGTAGCGATCCCTACCTTCCCATTCGGGGTTCTTGGGGTCGTAGACCAAATACTCCGAAAACAAAACATTGATAAAGTCTGCTCCACCCATTGCGCCGCCCGGATGACCGGACTTTGCCTTTTCGACCATCGACGCTGCCAGGACGCGAATGTTATCCGCGGCTCTGTTCATTACTTTGATATCGTTCATATAAGATGTATTTATTTGGATTTTGCGGGCAAAGATAGGGCTCTTCCCTTAAAAAAAACTCGTTTGTAAACAGTTGCTATGCAAGTCGTCGTGCGCCGTCGCTGATAACGACTTCATACACCTTCGGCGCGTGACCGAACTTTTTCGTGTAAGACTCCGTAGCCTCTTTTATGAAACCATCGTGCAATTCGTCTTTCACCAGGTTGATGGTGCAACCACCGAAGCCGCCACCCATCACACGCGACCCTGTTACGCCGCATTTGAGGGCTATGTCGTTAAGGAAGTCGAGCTCCTCGCAGCTTACCTCATACAGCTTGCTCATGCCGTGATGCGTTTCATACATCTTCTGTCCGACCGTTTCGTAGTCGTCTTTCTCCAACGCTTCGCAAACGTCGAGCACGCGCTGCACTTCTTCAATAACATATTCGGCACGCATATAATCCTCGGCACTTATGTCGCCCTTCACTTCGCCAAGCATCTCCATCGTTGCATCACGCAGAAACTCCACTTCCGGATGGTTGCGACGGATGGCTGCCACCACATTCTCGCACGACTCGCGACGTTTGTTGTATGCCGAAGATGCCAATTCGTGTTTTACCACCGAATCGAGCAACACCAGCTTGTAGCCTGTTGGGTGGAACGGGAAGTATTTGTACTCCAACGAACGGCAATCCAAACGGATCAGGCTGCCGGCTTTGCCGAATATGGAAGCGAACTGATCCATGATGCCGCAGTTGACACCGCAGTAGTTGTGTTCCGTAGACTGACCTATCTTGGCCAACTCGAACTTGTCGATACCTAAGGAGAACAGTTCGTTGAGCGCAAAAGCATAGGTGCTTTCGAGTGCTGCGGACGACGACATGCCTGCACCCAAGGGGACATCGCCGGCAAACACGGTGTCGAACCCGCTGATATTGCCGCCACGTTTGATGGTCTCGCGGCATACGCCGAAGATATACCGTGCCCAGCTTGCTTTAGGTGCGTCGGCTTCGTTCAGCCCGAACTCGGCATAATCGTCCATGTCGACGGAAAACGCACGAACCTTGCCTGTGCCGTTCGGCTTGATTTCGGCAATCATACCCTTGTCGATTGCTCCGGGGAACACAAACCCTCCGTTGTAGTCGGTGTGTTCACCGATAAGATTGATACGACCCGGAGAGGCAAACACACTGCCTTCCGCGTTGAACAGCTCTTGAAACTTGTCTCTTATTCGTTTTTGCATGATACAGTTACTTTAAATGATGATACAAAAAAGAAGAAACCACCCGACTGTGGTTTGCAGTCGGGCGATTCCT
>CAVIFD010000349.1:0-2411 GCA_963641545.1 bacterium
CTATATGTATACTGATGAGGAATACACAGGTCCGGAGTTTGAGTACAGTGAGAGCACAGGCAAATTAGTAGCAATTGTTTAAAACACATACACGATATGGCAAAGGCTAAAATAGAGATCGGGAAGATAGGAATGACCCCCAAGGGAGAATGGTCGGAAGGGACGGCGTATGAACGCTTGGACGTGGTGACACATGGCGGCAGCAGCTTCCTTTCACTCACAGCCGACAACACGGCGGAAGTGACGGACACCACCCATTGGCAGCAGATTGCCTCAAAAGGCGACACAGGTACAAAGGGTGACAAAGGAGATACGGGCGACAAGGGCGATAAAGGAGATACAGGAAAAGACCTCACAATAAAAGGCTATTATGCCTCTCTGGAAGCTCTTGAGGCAGCCGTCCCGACCCCCGAAGCTGGCGACGCTTACGGCGTGGGGGAAGCAGCACCTTATGACATCTACATCTACGACGGGGTTAATGCCGCGTGGGTGAACAACGGGAGTATTCAGGGTCCGCAGGGTGAGAAAGGCGAGAAAGGTGATAAGGGTGATACAGGAGAGCAGGGTATCCAAGGAATACAAGGCGAAAAAGGCGACAAGGGAGATAAAGGCGAAAAGGGAGAAACGGGCGAAAAGGGGGAACAAGGCATTCAGGGCATACAGGGTGAGAAAGGCGAGAAAGGTGACAAAGGCGACAAAGGCGACACGGGCGAAAAGGGAGAGCAAGGAATACAGGGAGAACAGGGCATTCAGGGTGAACAAGGTGTGCAGGGCGAGAAGGGTGCAGATGCTACGATAAACGGTGTGAATACCCTCACCATAACGGGTGGGGATTATATCACCACCACCCAAAGCGGCGATACCCTTACCATCGCGGCAGACCTCACTGGCTATGTGCAGAAGGTAGATGGCAAAGACCTATCTACAAACGACTACACCACGGCAGACAAAACCAAGCTCGCGAAGCTTAACATCGTGCCAACGCTTGACGCAGTGCCCACGGAAACAACCCTCACCTTTACAGACGATGACGGGACGCATACTTTCCTCGTAGGCGATCTGGCTCGGGTATACGAGACGGACGATTATGTGTTTTATCAACTGTATGACATCTCAAGCGCAAACAAGGCTACGTGGAAGAAGGCGGGAAGCGGAGGCAGCATGGATCTCACGGAAACGTTGCAACTCACGCTAACGAGCAACCAGGCGCAGCCTGACACCAGCCTTAACGGCGCGGTTATACATGTGAAGTACGGTGACCAGGACAAGGAGCTCACGTGGCAGGGTGAGACGCTCACCACCACTATACCGCTGAACATGACATACACTGTAGAATATCCCGCGATTGAAGGCTATGCAACGCCCGCGAACGGCGAATATATGGCTCTTGCCGGCAATACGCGCATTGTTTCCTCGGCATATAACACAACGGTAATGACGCTTACACTCGACAGCAACCAAACGGATAAAACAGACCTCATAGGAGCGACGCTTACCCTTTCGGGGAGCATAGCAAAGACGCTGACTTATTCGTCGGACAATGCAGGGGTGTTCACTCAGAAAGTGCCCCTGGGTGAAGAGGTTACCATTACCCCGTCTGCCATCACGGGATATGCAACGCCCGCGGCAGTTACAAAGACACCCGAAGCAGCAACGGACAGCGCGACGTTGACGTATAACACGGAGGTTGTCACCGTTACTGTGACGGCAGATGATGGCACAAGCTGTGCAGGGCAGGTGGTCACCGTGGGCAGCACGGAGTATACCTATAGCGAGCCCTTCACGGTAAAGATGCCCTTCGGGACGGATTACACTGTAAGCGCAAACGCTAAGAGCGGGTATGAAACACCGGCGGCAGTGAGCTACACGGCGGGGCAGGTCTCTCGCTCTGTTTCTCTTGTCTATGCTGAAATAAAGCTTGGGGTATATATCTACACAACCGACGGAGCACTTATAACAGCCGACAATTGGGACACGTCAGACAACAGCAAGGCAGTAGGTGTGGCAGTGTTGAGCGAAACGGTGAAGTTTGTTATATCTCCGACGCAAAGCAGCTCTACATTAACATGGGGCGGATATGGTACTACCATATCAGACATTGTTACAACCACAGACAGAACAACGGCAAAAGCCGATTATGCGGGCAGCACGAACACAGACAAGATAATTGCGCAACTCGGCACAGGTAACGCACCCGCAGCGGAATATTGCAGAAGCGTAACATTCAAGCACGGCAAGGCGGGGTATTTGGGCTCTTTGGGTGAGTGGTATCTGGCATATCAAAATAAGTCGGCGATAGACACCTGCATGACTAAGATAAGCGGCACGGCACTAGATACGTCCAATTACCATTGGACTTCCACCCAGGCCTCGGCGAACTACAGTTGGCGACTGTATTGGAGTGATGGGAC
>CAVIFD010000350.1:0-2411 GCA_963641545.1 bacterium
GGAGGTGACTGAGCTGTTTCCCGCAGACAGCTACGGCATGATTCTTTCCAGCCATGGCACATCTTGGCTGCCCAGCAACTATAGTTCGCTTCGCTCCTTCGGAGAAGAGAACAAAGAGAAGATGGAGATTACGGAGATAAACGAGGCATTGGAAGGTTTTCATTTCGACTTCATGCTGTTTGATGCCTGTTATATGAGTGGCATAGAATGCGCTTATGAGCTGCGTAAACGGACGGACTATCTGCTTGGCACATCAACGGAAGTGCTTGCCCATGGGTTTCCTTACGAGAATTTCCTGCCGGCATTGTTCAAGGAAGAAGCCGATCTGGCGGCTGTTGCCAAAAGTTTCTATGACTACTACAGCAACAACGGAGACGAGTCGTATGGAACAGTCTCATTGGTCAAATCCGATGAACTGGACAGTTTGGCTATCGTTGTCAACGATATACTGAAAGACAAGACTGAGGAAGACATCTACGCATTGCCTCTTCATGAGATGCAGGTCTTGGAGTATCTCACAGTTCAAAGTCCGCATATGCTCTACGATTTCGACGATTTCATCCAACATCTGGCCTCAGGCGAGCAGTATGAACGTTTCAGTGCCTACCTCAACAAAGCCGTTGTCTGCAAATACGCCACTCCTTACTCCTATTATTATGAGGTTGGCGCGAAAGAAATCGAGCATTACTGCGGTCTCTCGGTATTTGTTCCTCAACCATCGCTCAAGAAGCTGACCGAATGGTATAAGCGGTTGGCATGGTATTCTGCCGTATACAATTAGCGGCGAAGTTCTACTTGACGAGAAACACATTCTTGTATTTTTTCACCACGCCATCGGTGTTATACAGTTCGGCATAGAAGATGTATACGCCTGTTGGCAGCCGCTTTCCGGACGAGGACTCTCCGTTCCACGTAAGCCTGCCGCTTGTTCCCAACAATTCGTTGTTTGCTATCTCTGCAACACGGGCACCCGCCAAATTGAACACAAAAGCACGACAGTTGTATCCTTGCTCGTCGAGGTCGTAGGGCAGGATGTAGTATCCCTGTCCATCGTCCCACTTGGGCGGTTCTATGCCCGTCGTTGTCTGCGAGTCGTCGGAGCCGGGAGTACTCGCCTGCGAATTTTGATAGCCCGGCGTTCCATAGCCTGCTGTGGCAGATGCCGAGGTCCAATTCTCAGCCGACTGCGTCTCTGCCTCGGGGTCGATACGTTCAAGAGCAACACCTTTCGGATTTTTCACCGACGAAGCATGCCAGTTGGAAGAATACGCCACTTCATCAATTATTGTTCCATCCGCCGTACGGAACAATACAAGCGTGGAAGACGTATTTGCCAAGACAGGCAGTTTTGCGATTTCGAACAAAGAAGACTGCGAGAGAATAGTGTAGAACTCGGTAACACCCGACAGATTTTTGGTAAGCAACGCGTAGCCACCCGGCTCAATCGTTGAAGTGATTGACGACAGGGGATAGCGGGTGTTCAACGTGCCATCGGTCTTGCGAACAGCTACCGACAGACCGGACAATGATAGGGAGCGGTCGGAACGGTTATAGAGTTCTATATATTCACTGCCATCGGTGTATGGCTCCGGCAAAATTTCGTTGAAGATAATCTCGGATGGTTCAACAACAATATCCTCCGACGTGTCTTGTTCTTGCTCCTGCTCTTGTTCCCCGTCTCCTTCTCCTTCATCATCCACGCCGGAGGAGTTGGCGGCACCGGGAGTACCTCCACGACCACGAGGGTCTGAAGAGAGATGCCAACCATCAGAGGAGCCGCGTTCCCACGACCGGGCAGGCGTGGCTTTGGGATAAGAGTATTCGTCTATTACAAATCCGGTGGAGCTCAACAGCTTTAGTTCTTTCCCGTCGTTCGCCAGTTTAGAAGGAAAGTTGTCTAACGGGACATCTGTGGCCTCAGCCTCGATTTCAATATCTCTGCCGGAGCGATAGAGCACGGCATAGCCCCCGGCGGGCATTACAAATGTTGCCATCTCCTTTGCCGATCCTCCATACGAGAACTGCCAACCGGAAAGCGTTATGCTGTGGGTCGTTGTATTATGTAGTTCCACATATTCTGTTTCCGGCAGATTGGTCAAGCCTTTCGGGTCGGCCATGACTTCGTTGATAAGAACGGAGCCCGCTGTCACTTCCCCGTTGCCTTCTTCTTCGTCACCTCTCTCCCCATCCGATGTGTCAGATTCATCAGGATTGTCGGTGGAGGTATCCGATGTTTCCGTCAATTCGTTTCTGACCAACAGTTCGTCCACCAAAAGATGATAGTTCTTATAAGATTTGGCCTTGCAGATACAACTCAGATTCAAGTTTGCTCCGTCAAGCAAGTCTTCCATAGACTCCGTGCAGGTGCCCTCTTCCTGAAAGCCATCCTCACTGCCAAGGCAGGTATACAG
>CAVIFD010000351.1:0-2406 GCA_963641545.1 bacterium
AAGACCATTGCCGCTGTCCGCGAGAAGGTGAACAGTATGATGAAGGAGTATCCTATTTTCGCCTGGTAACATTCGGGAAATGTCACATAAATATCCATTCACGAACATGAAACAGATAATATCCGTATGTGCCGGCGCAGTGCTCTGTCTGCTGGCATCGTGCGGCGGAGGGCCGACACAGCAAACGCCCTATAACAAGGGTATCAACATCATCCCCATGCCGAAAGAGCTGACGCAGAACGAAGGTGTCTTTACCCTCGGCAGGAACATGACATTGCAGGCTTCAACGCCTGAGGCGAAGGTCGTGGCAGAGTATTTCGCGTCGAAAATCAACGGGGCTACGGGCTATAACACTGTCGCCGGTGACGAAGCCGCCGGCGGCGACATCAAACTCATCATCGACGGTGCTGCGGTGACAAACGACGAAGGCTATACGTTAGACGTCACAGCGAAGGGTGTAACCGTGAAGGCAAAAGCTCCGCAGGGACTGTTCTACGGCATGCAGACATTCATGCAGCTCCTTCCGGCAGAGATAGAAAGCCCTGAGCTTGTTCGGGGGATTGCTTGGACGGCTCCGTGCGTCACTATCAAAGACGAGCCGCGCTTTGCCTACCGTGGATTTATGCTCGACCCCTGCCGTCACTTCATTCCGGTGGAGAGCGTAAAGAAGCAGATCGACGTATTGTCGCTTTTCAAGGTGAACACGATGCACTGGCATCTGACAGACGACCAGGGTTGGCGCGTGGAGATAAAGAAATATCCGAAACTGACGGAGGTGGGTTCTAATCGCGTAGAAGGCGACGGCGTTAAGCATAGCGGCTTCTACACGCAGGAAGAGCTGAAGGAGGTGGTGAAATATGCTGCCGACAGGTTCATCACCGTCATACCGGAGATAGAGATGCCGGGTCACGAGATGGCTGCGATAGCCGCCTATCCCTTCCTGTCGTGTAAGGAAGAGCAAAGCTCGCCGCGTACGATCTGGGGCGTGGAGAGCATCGTGCTTTGTGCCGGCAAGGAAGAGACATTCGAGTTTTTTGAGGACGTTATCGACGAGATTGCACCAATATTCCCGAGCGAATATTTCCATATCGGAGGCGACGAATGCCCCAAGACAAGCTGGAAAGCCTGTCCGCTCTGCCAGAAACGCATCCGCGAAGAGGGCCTGAAGGCTACGAAGGAGCATAGCGCGGAAGAATGTCTGCAGAGCTATTTCGTGCAGCGGATGGAGAAATACTTGGCGGAGAAACACGGCAAGAAGATTATCGGTTGGGACGAAATACTGCAAGGAGGGCTTGCCCCGTCTGCAACGGTCATGTCGTGGCGTGGCGTAGAGGGCGGCATAGCTGCGGCAAGCCTTGGGCACGATGCCATAATGACTCCCGGAAGCGAGGGACTGTATCTCGACAAGTATCAGGGCGATCCCAAGATAGAGCCGGTGGCTATCGGAGGCTACTATACGCTCGAGGATGTTTACAAATACAATCCTGTGCCCGACACGCTGGCTAAGACAGGCAAGGCGCACCATATCAAAGGTGTCCAGTGTAATATCTGGGGTGAGTATCTGTATGACACAGACGTGATGGAATATCGCATGTATCCGCGTATGCTTGCATTGTCGGAGATTGCGTGGACAAAGGTTGAACGCAAGGACTATAAGGATTTTGAACGCAGACTTGACAATGCGCTGGTAAGACTCGACGGCCACAGCATCAACTACCACATCCCGCAGCCCGAGCAGCCCAACGGCTCTTGCAACTTTGTGGCGTTTACCGACAAGGCATCTCTTGAGTTTAAGACAACACGTCCTATCAAGGTTGTATATACCACCGATGGTACGGAGCCTACAGCCGATGGAACCATCTATTCCGATCCTATCGAGTTCACCGAATCGGGTGTCTTGAAAATCCGTTCCGTATTGCCCTCGGGCAAGATGAGCCAAGTGCGCACCATCACCGTAGAGAAGCAGACGCTTGCTCCGGCTAAGGAGGTAAAGGATGCGAAGCCCGGACTGGAGATGAAGGTGGCAAAGGGGTTGTTCCTCAAGTCGTCTGATATGAATAACGCCAAGGAATGGAAGACATCGACAATAAAAGGTCTCAACGAGATATCCTATGCCATCCCCACCGACAAATCGATGAGGGGCCTCAGCGAATATGCATCCGTTGCCACCGGCTACGTCAACATCCCAGAGGACGGCGTGTATTATATTTCTTCCGAAAACGAAGAAGTATGGATAGATGGCAAACTGATGATAGACAACGGCGGCGAGGTGAAGCATTTCACACGTCACGACACGTCTGCCGCGCTTGCGGCAGGGCTTCACGAGCTGAAGGTTGTGTTCCTCGGACATGTCATTGGCGGGTGGGTGTCAAACTGGAACGACGGCAGCGTGAAACTGCGTAAGTC
>CAVIFD010000352.1:0-2399 GCA_963641545.1 bacterium
TGTGTAAGGTCGTCAACGTCCAGTCCACGGGCAGCCACGTCGGTTGCCACCAGCAGTTGAAGGTTCTTCACGCGGAACTTCTGCATCACGTAGTCGCGTTGCGCCTGGCTCAGCTCGCCGTGCAGCGAGTCGGCGTTGTAACCGTCCTGTATCAGCTTGTCGGCAATCTCCTGCGTTTCCTTGCGGGTGCGGCAGAAGATGATGCCGTAGATGTTGGGATAGTAGTCGGCAATGCGTTTTAGGGCTAAGTATTTGTCCTGCGCACGGACCATATAGTAGATGTCCTTGATGTTCTTGTTGCCCTCGTTCTTGTTCCCGATAACGATCTCTTTCGGGTGCTTCATGTATTTCTTCGTGATGCCGGCAATGCCCTGCGGCATGGTGGCAGAGAAGAGCAGCATGTTACGCGTCGGCGGGACTGCCGCAAGTATTTCGTTGATGCTGTCCGTGAAGCCCATGTTGAGCATCTCGTCCGCCTCATCAAGGATAACGTTCCTCACAGCATTAAGGTCGACGGTCTTGCGGTTCATAAGGTCGAGCAGTCTGCCGGGCGTAGCCACCACCACGTGCACACCGCGTTTCAGAGTCTTTATCTGGCTTTCTATGCTCGAGCCACCGTACACGGGAAGCACCTTCAGGTCTTCGATATACTTGGAATAGTCGTTCAAGTCGTCCGCTATCTGCAGGCAAAGCTCTCGCGTAGGGCAAAGGACGAGAGCCTGCGGCCGGTATTCTTCCACGTTTATCTTTTGCAGGACAGGTAGCCCGAAGGCAGCGGTTTTCCCTGTTCCTGTCTGTGCGAGTGCAATGACATCGTTGTCTTCTCCCAGCAAGAAAGGAATCACTTCCTCCTGTACCGGCATGGGCGACACAAAACCCATCTCCTGAATTGCCTTCAACAGTGGTGCGGCAACTCCTAATTCTTCAAATGTCTTCAAAATGTGATATGTGTTGTGTGATAAAATCAGTATAGCAGGATATCCTTCAGCTTGCTCCGCTTCTTGTCTGTCAGTCCCAAACCCTTTGAGAGATATTTGTCCACCGACCCATAATCTTTCCTGATGCGTTTAAGCACAAGGTCGATCAGCCCTTCGTCGACAGTGACCAGTGTTGTGACCGTCTCCTGTGCATCCGAGCTGAGGTCGCGCGCCATATATGCCAGATTTCCGATTTTGATGTTATCGTTGGAAGCCATATAATCTCTCAAAACGGTCTCTTCCGGCACGCCGAGGGCAAACATCAGCATGGCTGTGAGATAACCCGTGCGGTCTTTTCCCATCGAACAGTTGACAAGGATCGGGTAGTTGTCTTCTTCCATGAAGACATCGAATGCCTTTGCAAACTGCCCGCTGTAATCGGTCACGTATCCTAAGTAGGTGTCCTGCATAAACAGCTGCCCGTCTCTCTTGCGCATTTTGTCTTCACGTATCCGAGCAATCACGTTGTCTATGTTCTTTATCGGGATGGGGATGCTGACAATGTTGGCACCGGAATAGCGCAGCGGACTTTTCCGAAGCTCATCTTCTCCGCGCAGGTCTATGATCGTCTTTATATGCAGATTGTCGAGTCTTATCGAATCCCACTGGCTGAGCGCACTGAGCTGACCGGAGCGGAACACCTTTCCCCAGCGGATTGTCTTGCGGTTTTGCGAGGTGCCGTAACCTCCTATATCACGCACGTTCTGTATGCTGTCCATCGTTACGGAACGAGCACCGACCGTCTTGAAATACTTGTCGTTGAAAGACAACAGGAAATATTTGCGCGACATATTGTCGCGGGTGATATATGTTGTCACACCCTCACGTATGCCGGCATACCCTGCGGGGCACGATTTGTCGAATGTGTCCGGAGTGTCGGAGACATACATCTTCAGCACACCGTCAATATTCGGTGTCGTTTCCCATTTGATAATATAATTGCCGATATCGTCGCGCAGGCAGACAGCCTGTATATCCATATTGTCGGAAGAAGAACAGCCGGTAATCAATGCGGCACAAGCAAACAGAGATAAAAACCTTACCAACATCTTTGTTATCACAAATACACGGGCGCAAAGGTAATATGCGCCGTCTTTTCCTCTCTTTGGGGTTAAAGATAATTAAGACTACTTGCGGTACGCCGCCGCAAATTCTTTAGAAATGTAATTGTCATAGCTTTGGCATACTTCTGTTGCCAGATCCATGCCGCAGCGGACGATCTTCTCCCATGTTTCCGTGCCAAGATTGGAAAGGTCTTTAAGCCCGACACCATATTTGAGCAGTCCGTAGATGATACCTGCATTGAAGTTGTCGCCCGCCCCGATGGTGCTGACGGGATTGATATGTGCCGCGTCGAAATGTTCCGACAGCTTGCCTGTATACAGATTGACACCGCCGGCTGCATGAGTGGAGATGAAACGC
>CAVIFD010000353.1:0-2390 GCA_963641545.1 bacterium
AGGTACGAGAGATTTTTCGCCGGAAGAAATGGCGAAACGTAATTACATATTCAACACCATCCGCGATGTGTATCATCTGTACGGGTTTCAGCAGATAGAAACTCCGGCGATGGAAAACCTGTCGACCCTGATGGGCAAGTATGGCGAAGAGGGCGACAAGCTACTTTTCAAGATACTCAACTCGGGTGATTGCTTTTCGGGCATCACCGACGAGGAACTGCTGGAACGTAACCCTGTGCGCTTCGGCGTGAAGGCTTGCGAGAAGGGGCTGCGCTACGATTTGACCGTACCCTTTGCCCGCTATGTGGTGCAACACCGCAGTGACATAACCTTCCCCTTCAAACGCTATCAGATACAACCCGTGTGGCGTGCCGACCGTCCGCAGAAGGGGCGTTACAGGGAGTTCTATCAGTGTGATGCCGATGTGGTGGGCTCTGATTCGCTGATAAACGAGGTGGAGCTCATACAGATCATGGACGAGGTGTTTCGCCGTTTCGGCATACGCGTCTCTGTCAAGATGAACAACCGTAAGATCCTCTCCGGCATCGCCGAGATCATTGGCGAGGCAGACAAGATTGTGGACATCACCGTGGCAATAGACAAGCTGGACAAGATAGGCTCTGAGAATGTCAACGAAGAGCTCCGCTCGAAGGGCCTCACCGAAGGCTCCATCGCCCGCCTGCAGCCCATCATCATGCTGAAGGGAACGAACCGAGAGAAGCTCTCTGTACTGAAAGAGCAGCTTGCCGCCTCCGAGACTGCCATGAAGGGAATCGAGGAGATGACATTCATTCTCGACCGCGTCGATAAGCTGACAATGCATGCCGGGTTGGAGCTCGACCTCACGCTGGCACGCGGACTGAACTATTACACCGGTGCCATCTTCGAAGTGAAAGCTCTCGATGTGCAGATAGGAAGCATAACCGGCGGCGGAAGGTATGACAACTTGACCGGAGTGTTCGGCATGGACGGCGTGTCGGGCGTGGGTATCTCTTTCGGCGCAGACCGTATCTTCGACGTGCTGAACCAGCTGGATCTCTACCCTGCCGACTCGCTGAAGACGACGCAGCTGTTGTTCGTAAACTTCGGCACCACGGAAGAAAGCCACCTCCTCCCCATAATCGCGAAGGTGCGCGCTGCGGGAATACACACGGAGCTGTTTCCCGAGGCAGCCAAGATGAAGAAGCAGATGGGCTATGCCGACATGAAGAAGATCCCGTTTGTTGCCCTCGTCGGCGAGACGGAGATGAACGAAGGCAAAATCAACCTGAAGAATATGCAGACGGGCGAGCAGACACTCGTCACCGTGGAAGAGCTGATAGACAGTTTTCGGTAGAGTGTAGCCATAGTGTCAGTCGCCGGCAGTGCGTTTCACGGCATGCCTGTGCAAAAATGTCAGTTTCCTTTCCGCCCTGAAGCCTTTGGCACAGATTTCGCAAAAGAGGGGGTGTGAATGGAAAATTCATGGTAGTATTATTAACATTAAAAACATATCGAAGATGAACATTAGACCATTAGCAGACAGAGTGCTTATCAAGCCGGCTGCAGCAGAAGAGAAGACAGTGGGTGGAATCATTATCCCGGATTCTGCAAAAGAGAAACCTTTAAAGGGTGAGGTTGTTGCCATAGGTAACGGAACAAAAGATGAAGAGATGGTTGTGAAAGCCGGCGATACTGTGCTATACGGAAAGTATGCAGGAACCGAAATAGAGTTCGACGGCGAGAAATACTTGATAATGCGTCAGTCTGATATCTTAGCTATCATCTAATCAAATGTATAAACGAATAAAAACTAAATAGTCATGGCAAAAGAAATTAAGTATGATATGGATGCCCGCGACCTTCTGAAGAAAGGTGTGGACGAGTTGGCTAATGCCGTAAAAGTAACGTTAGGCCCGAAGGGACGTAATGTCATTATTGAGAAGAAATTTGGTGCTCCTCATATCACTAAGGATGGTGTGACGGTTGCCAAGGAAGTTGAGTTGGCTTGCCCGTTCGAGAATATGGGTGCCCAGTTGGTTAAAGAAGTAGCTTCGAAGACTAACGACAACGCCGGTGACGGTACAACAACTGCCACTGTGTTGGCTCAGTCTATCATTGGTGTAGGTTTGAAGAACGTTACAGCCGGTGCCAACCCGATGGATTTGAAGCGTGGTATCGACAAGGCCGTTGCCAAGGTTGTCGAGAGCATTGCCGACCAAGCCGAAGAGGTAGGCGACAAGTTCGAGAAGATTGAGCATGTGGCTAAGATTTCTGCCAACGGCGACGAAACAATCGGTAAGCTGATTGCAGAGGCTATGCATAGAGTAAAGAAAGAAGGCGTCATCACGGTGGAGGAAGCCAAGGGTACAGAAACTACTGTGGACGTAGTGGAAGGTATGCAGTTTGAC
>CAVIFD010000354.1:0-2385 GCA_963641545.1 bacterium
AATCGACAAAACGGCTTCGTACCCTTGCAAAGTGCCTTTGTCAATCGACAAAACGACTTCGTACCCTTGCAAAGTGGTTTCGAAAGTTTTCGAGATGACTTCGTACCCCTGCAAAGCGGTTTCGAAAGTTTTCGAAGACAAAAAATCGAGCAGGAGGATACGTGCCGCCTCAGGCATAGGGCGGTTTCGGGCTTCCTCATCTCACAAAGTTTTACCGGATAGCAGTAAATTGAATTATACTCCCTACTTTTACGGGGACAAAATGAATTAACAAACATCACAAGACAATCGAGAAATACCATGTCGAGAATTGGAATCAAGAAAGTGATCGTTCTGGGTTCGGGTGCCCTGAAGATCGGACAGGCGGGAGAGTTTGACTACTCCGGTTCGCAAGCATTGAAAGCATTAAGGGAAGAAGGTATCAGCACCGTGCTGCTGAACCCTAACATTGCCACCATCCAAACATCCGAAGGGATAGCAGATAAAGTCTACTTCCTGCCCATCACCCCGTATTTCGTGGAAGAAGTCATCAAGAAAGAGCATCCCGACGGCATTCTTTTGGCGTTCGGAGGTCAGACGGCACTCAACTGCGGCACACAGCTGTACACCGGCGGCACACTTGCCAAATACGGCGTGCGGGTGCTGGGCACATCCGTTGAAGCCATCATGTATACGGAAGACCGCGACCTGTTCGTGAAGAAGCTGAACGAGATTGATGTGAAGACACCGATAAGCAGGGCTGTCGAGACGATGGACGACGCAGTGGAAGCTGCCCGCCGGATTGGCTATCCTGTGATGATTCGTTCGGCATACGCCTTGGGCGGCATGGGTAGCGGCATCTGCAAAGATGAGGCTGAGCTTCGCACACTGGCAGAAAGCGCGTTTACCTATTCCCCGCAAATATTGGTGGAGGAGTCGCTCAAAGGATGGAAAGAGATAGAATTTGAGGTGATCCGCGACAAGAACGACCATTGCTTCACGGTCGTGAGTATGGAGAATGTAGACCCGCTGGGTGTGCATACCGGCGAGAGCATCGTGGTTGCCCCCACCTGCTCGCTGACAGACGAGGAGCTGACACTGCTGCAAGAGCTGTCGGCAAAGACGATCCGTCACCTTGGCATCGTGGGCGAATGTAACATACAGTATGCTTTCAATTCCGACACGTGCGATTATCGCGTGATTGAGGTGAACGCCCGCTTGAGCCGTTCTTCGGCATTGGCATCAAAGGCAAGCGGATATCCGCTGGCATTCGTTGCAGCCAAGCTGGCTCTCGACTACGGGCTGGATGAGATCGGAGAGATGGGGACACCCAACTCCGCATACAAGGCTCCGGATGTGGACTATATGATAGTGAAGATACCGCGCTGGGACTTGAACAAGTTTGTCGGCGTGAGCCACCGGATTGGCTCGAGCATGAAGTCCGTCGGCGAGATAATGTCGATAGGCAAAAGCTTCGAAGAGATTATGCAGAAAGGTCTGCGTATGATCGGGCAGGGCATGCACGGCTTCGTGGGAAACAACGATCTGACGTTCGACAACCTCGACGACGCGCTTGCCAACCCTACCGACCTGCGCATCTTCGCCATTGCCAAAGCACTGGAGGAAGGCTATACGGTGGAACGTATCCACGAGCTGTCGAAAATCACGCCGTGGTTCCTACGCTGTCTGAAGAACATCGTGGACTACACAAAGGTGCTGTCGCAGTACAACAGGATTGAAGACCTGCCGGAGGATGTCTTGAGAGAAGCCAAACGGTTAGGGTTCTCCGATTTCCAGATTGCCCGCTACACGGAGAACCCGGGAGGCAACATGGAGAAAGAGAATATCCGCGTCCGTAACCTGCGCAAGAAGATGGGTATACTGCCGAGCGTGAAACGAATCAACACGGTGGCATCAGAGCATCCCGAGCTGACGAACTACCTCTACATGACATACGACGGTAGCGAGCACGACATTCCTTATTATAAGAACGACAAGAGTGTGGTGATACTTGGCTCGGGTGCATATCGCATCGGCTCGTCCGTGGAGTTCGACTGGTGTTCGGTGAATGCTGCGCAGACGGCTCGTAAGTTAGGATACAAGTCCATCATGATCAACTACAACCCTGAAACGGTGTCGACAGACTACGATATGTGCGACCGCCTCTACTTCGACGAGCTTTCCTTCGAGCGTGTGCTCGACGTGATTGACCTGGAGATGCCAAAAGGGGTCATCGTCTCCGTCGGCGGACAGATACCAAACAATCTTGCGATGAAGCTCTACCGGCAGAACGTTCCAATACTGGGCACTTCCCCGCTGTCGATCGACCGCGCCGAGAACCGACATAAGTTCTCTGCCATGCTTGACACATTAGGTATCGACCAGCCGGCATGGGCAGAGCTGACA
>CAVIFD010000355.1:0-2374 GCA_963641545.1 bacterium
ATACAGAAGGCTGTGAACGCTTCCGGTGAAGCACGCAGAAAAGCTGTTGCCACCCGCCGTGAGATACTGCTTGGGACGAACCAGTTCCCGAACTTCACGGAGGTTGCTGCCGATAAGATCAAGGAGCAGGCGAGCTGTTGCTGCGGCGGCAGTCATTCCTGCGGCGAACCGACAATCACTCCTCTCGATTTCTCTCGTGGCGCATCCGAATTTGAGGCGTTGCGTCTGGCAACGGAACGCAGCGGCAAGACTCCGAAAGTGTTTATGCTTACCATTGGCAACCTTGCCATGCGTATTGCCCGCTCGCAGTTCTCGTGCAACTTCTTCGCTTGTGCGGGATATAAGGTGATAGACAATTTAGGTTTCGAAACGGTTGAAGAAGGCATCGAGGCTGCGATGAAAGCCGGTGCCGAGGTCGTTGTGCTCTGTTCGAGCGACGACGAATATGCCGACTATGCTCCTGCGGCTTACAAGGCGTTGGCAGGGCGTGCAGAGTTCGTGGTGGCAGGTGCTCCTGCTTGTATGGACGACCTGAAGGCTCAGGGTATCGATCAATTCATCAATGTGAAGAGCAACGTGCTTGAAACATTGAAGGCTTTCAACGCAAAATTAGGAATCGCTTAAGGAGGAATAAATCATGAGACCAAATTTCAAAAACATAGATATCAAGAATGCCGGTTTTGCAGCTGTCAACGCTGCGGAATGGGCAAAAGCTAACGGCATTGAGCCGAACTGGAAAACACCCGAGCACATTGAGGTGAAACCCGTGTACACGAAAGAAGACCTTGAAGGAATGGAGCACCTCGGCTATGCTGCCGGCTTGCCTCCTTATCTGCGCGGTCCGTACAGCGGCATGTATGCCATGCGTCCCTGGACAATCCGTCAGTATGCCGGTTTCTCTACGGCAGAAGAGTCGAATGCTTTCTATCGCCGCAACCTTGCTTCGGGGCAGAAGGGATTGTCCGTTGCGTTCGACCTCCCGACACACCGCGGCTACGATGCCGACAACGAGCGTGTAGTGGGGGATGTGGGAAAGGCAGGTGTTTCCATCTGTTCGCTGGAGAACATGAAAGTGTTGTTCGACGGCATTCCTCTGAACAAGATGTCCGTCTCCATGACAATGAACGGAGCCGTGCTTCCGGTGATGGCGTTTTATATCAATGCCGGCTTGGAGCAGGGAGCGAAGCTGGAAGAGATGGCAGGTACGATACAGAACGATATCCTGAAAGAGTTCATGGTGCGTAACACGTATATCTATCCGCCCGAGTTCTCGATGAAGATCATTGCCGACATCTTCGAATACACTTCGCAGAAGATGCCTAAGTTCAACTCCATCTCCATCTCCGGCTATCACATGCAGGAGGCGGGAGCAACGGCGGATATCGAGATGGCATACACGCTTTGCGACGGTATGGAATATCTTCGTGCCGGAGTGAACGCCGGTATCGACGTGGATGCCTTCGCGCCGCGTCTGTCGTTCTTCTGGGCTATCGGCGTGAACCATTTCATGGAGATTGCCAAGATGCGTGCCGCACGTATGCTGTGGGCGAAGATCGTGAAGAGCTTCGGAGCAAAGAACCCGAAGTCGCTTGCATTGCGTACCCATTGCCAGACATCCGGATGGTCGCTGACGGAGCAGGATCCGTTCAACAACGTGGGACGTACATGTATCGAGGCAATGGCTGCAGCCCTGGGGCATACGCAGTCGCTTCACACCAATGCTCTCGACGAGGCGATCGCACTGCCGACGGACTTCTCCGCACGTATTGCCCGCAACACGCAGATATATATCCAGGAAGAGACGAAGATATGTAAGGAGATCGACCCGTGGGCAGGTTCCTACTATGTGGAGTCGCTGACGAACGAGCTTGTGCACAAAGGCTGGGAGCTGATACAGGAGATTGAAAGCATGGGCGGCATGGCTAAAGCCATCGAGACAGGTCTTCCGAAGATGCGTATCGAAGAAGCTGCCGCACGTACGCAGGCACGTATCGACTCCGGCGTACAGACCATCGTGGGCACCAATAAGTATCGCCTCGAGAAAGAAGACCCTATCGATATCCTCGAGATCGACAATACGGCAGTGCGCAACGAGCAGATCGCCAACCTCAAGACTTTGCGCGAAAACCGCGATGAGGCAGCCGTGCAGAAGGCGTTGGCAGATATCACCGAATGTGTGAGGACGAAGAAAGGCAACCTGCTGGAGCTTGCGGTCAAAGCCGCAGGGCTGAGGGCATCGTTGGGAGAGATCTCGGATGCCTGCGAGGTTGTTGTCGGACGTTATAAAGCAATCATCAGAACTATTTCAGGCGTGTATTCATCAGAGACAAAGAAAGACGCAGACTTCCAGAAGGCTTGTGAGCTGACGGAGAAG
>CAVIFD010000356.1:0-2374 GCA_963641545.1 bacterium
GCGTTATCCGCCGCGTTTTACGCAGGTGACAACGGAAGAAGAGGCTCTTGCGGAATTGAACGACCGTAACTTCGAGCTTATCATCTGTATGCCGAACATGGATAACCGCGATATTTTCGCGGCGGCAAAGGAGATCAAAGTGCGTTACCCGAATATACCTATCGTGGTGCTGACACCTTTCTCGAAAGAAGTCTCCAAGCGTATTGCCAACGAAGATCTGAGCGCGATAGACTACGTGTTCAGCTGGCTTGGCAATGCAGAGCTGCTGCTTGCCATTATCAAACTGATTGAAGACAAGTGGAACGCGCCCGACGACACGGCAAGTGTCGGTGTGCAGATTATCCTGTTGGTGGAAGACTCCATACGTTTCTACTCTTCCGCCCTGCCTCATCTGTATAAGTTCGTGCTCGAGCAGAGCCAGATGTTTGCCAAGGAAGCGTTGAACGATCACCAGCAGACGCTTCGTATGCGTGGCCGTCCGAAGATCAAGCTGGCGCGGACGTATGAAGAGGCGGTGCGCATCTTCGACCGTTATCGCGACAATATGCTCGGCATTGTGTCGGACATGAGTTTTATGCACGAGGGCGTGAAAGACCCATATGCCGGCTATAAGTTCGGGCAGTACGTGCGCAAGACAGGACTGATCATTCCTTTCGTGCTCGAGTCGTCGGAGTCGTCGAACGCGATTTATGCCCGCGAGTTGCGTGCTTCGTTTATCGACAAGAACTCGAAGAGTTACCCGCAAGACCTGCGCAAGAAGATTATGCAGCGTTTCGGCTTCGGCGATTTCGTGATACTCAATCCTCAGACGAAGGAAGAGATTATGCGCATCAAGGACTTGAAAGACCTACAGCGGAAAGTTTTTCAGATACCGGACGACTCGCTGGTCTATCATCTCTCGCGCAATCATTTTTCGCGTTTCTTCTATTCGCGTGCCATGTTTCCGCCTGCCGAGGTGTTGAAGCGCGTCGACGTGAGCGACTACAAGGATATGGACGAAGCACGTCAGTTGATATTCGACCTTATTGTGCAATACCGCAGGATGAAAAACTCCGGTGTGGTGGCTATCTATCAGAAGGATCGTTTCGACGAGTACAGCAACTTTGCCCGTATAGGCAACGGTTCGTTGGGCGGGAAGGGTAGAGGTCTTGCCTTTATGGGGGCAATGGTGAAACGCTACCCTACGTTGGAGACGGAAAACTTCAGTACGAACATCCCGAAGACGGTGGTGATCTGTACCGACATCTTCGACGAGTTTATGGAGACCAACGAACTTCTGCCGGTTGCACTCAGCGATGTGGATGATGATACGATACTGCGATACTTCCTTCGCGCCAGTCTGCCTGCCCGCCTGATCGACGACCTGATGGCATTCTTCGAGGTGGTGAAAAGCCCTATTGCCGTCCGTTCGTCCAGCCTGCTGGAAGATTCGCACTACCAACCGTTCGCGGGTATTTACTCGACGTACATGGTGCCTCGGCTGGACGACAAATACGAGATGCTCCGTCTTCTGAGCGATGCAATCAAGGCTGTGTATGCTTCCGTTTTCTATCGCGACAGCAAGGCGTATATGACTGCCACGTCGAACCTGATTGATCAGGAAAAGATGGCTGTCGTCTTGCAGGAAGTGGTGGGAAACCGCTACGGCGATCATTTCTACCCGACCATTTCAGGTGTGGCTCGTTCGCTCAATTTCTATCCTATCGGCAGTGAGACGGCGGAAGACGGCATTGCAAACATCGCGCTCGGACTGGGCAAATATATCGTCGACGGCGGACTGACGCTCCGTTTCTCTCCGCGTCACCCGCACAGCATACTTCAGATGAGCACGATGGATTTTGCCCTTCGCGAGACGCAGACCCGTTTCTACGCGCTCGATCTGAAGAACATGGCAGAGCAGTTTTCCATCGACGACTCTTTCAACCTCCTCCGCCTTAGTGTCAAGGATGCCGACGCAGACGGCTCGTTGAAATATATCGTGTCGACCTACGACCCCTACGACCAGATTATCCGCGACGGCTATTACCCGGGAGGGCGGAAGATACTCTCGTTCGTCAATATCCTGCAACATGATGTCTTCCCGCTGTCGAAGACGCTCGACGAGCTGCTTCGTATAGGGCAGAAGGAGATGGGACGCCCCGTGGAGATCGAGTTTGCCGTGAATGTCGACCCCGCGAACCACGACAAGGCGACGTTTTATCTGCTTCAGATACGTCCTATCGTCGACAACAAGGAGGTTATGGATGAAGATCTGTCGGAGATAGACAAGGAGGATACGATACTCTCGTCAAGTAGCGTGCTTGGGCATGGCATCGTGACGGATGTGCAGGACGTTGTCTATGTGAAGAGCGGAGCGTTCAACTCGTCGAACAAC
>CAVIFD010000357.1:0-2373 GCA_963641545.1 bacterium
CCCATGAAGAATGCTGCTAAATAAAAAATTCTTTTCATTGAGATTGATTTTTAATGATATTGATTACGAAGCCCAAAGGTAGCGTCTTTGCCGGTGCGGGGAAAGGAAAAGGGAATTTATTTACCTTTGGCGGCATTTGACAAGACAGATGAAAGGAACGGAAAGGAATATGGATATGAAAACGACAGTACATATAAACGGCGCGGTGCCCCGCCTCGCGGAGCTGCGCCTTGCAACCCCCTTTGATTGGACCATCCGCGAAGGCGAGCAGTGGGCAGTGATAGGGCGAAACGGCTCGGGCAAGACATTGATTGCCGATATCCTGCAGCGAAGGATTGCCCTAAAGGAAGGAGAGGTGACATACGACTGCGGAGATGCCGCCGACATGCCGGTAAGGAGCATTGCCTTCAAGGATATTTATTCCCTGGCGGATTGCAGAAACACTTATTACCAGCAACGATGGCACTCCACGGAGACGGACGACATCCCGACAGTGGAAGAGTTGCTCGGGGAATATGCTTCGGCTTCCGACCTCCGACAGACGCTCTCCTTCTTCGGCATTACGGATCTCTTGCCCAAGAAACTCATCTTCCTTTCCAGCGGAGAGCTGCGCAAGTTTTTAATCGTCCGCGTGCTGATGAGCCGACCGAAGATACTGGTGCTCGACAACCCCTTCATTGGTCTCGATGCCGCCTCGCGCGGCGTGCTGACCGACTTGCTGCGGCAGATGGCGCAGATGGAGGGTGTGCAGGTCGTCCTGCTGCTGTCGAACCCTGCAGACATTCCCGAAACGGTCACCCATGTCCTGCCGGTGTGTTGCCGCGAGGCGTACAAGCCTCTTTCGCGCGAAGAGTTCATGACAGATGCGGAGCTGCAGGCACAGCTATTCCCCGACAGCACGTCAGACATCGTGCTTCCACCCTCGGACAAAGAGCCGTCGCGCCATGAGGTGACGTTTCGTATGGAGCACGTTTTCATAAAATATGGCAACAGAACGATACTGAAAGATTTGGATTGGGAGGTAAAGAATGGCGAGAAGTGGGCATTGTTTGGCCCCAACGGGTCCGGTAAGTCCACGCTTCTGAGTTTGATTTATGCCGACAATCCGCAGTCGTATGCAAACCATTTGTTTCTCTTCGACCGCAAGCGCGGCTCGGGCGAGAGTATTTGGGACATAAAGAAACGCATCGGCTATGTCTCCCCCGAGATGCATCTCTATTATATGGAAAACGTGCCGACATTGAATATTGTTGCCTCCGGATTTTTCGATTCCATAGGGCTGTTCCGCAAATGCACCGAAGAGCAGCAGTCTGTAGCTTTGGCATGGATGAAGGTCTTTGGCATTGAAGGGTTGAAAGAGCGTTCGTTTATTACACTCTCGTCCGGCGAGCAGCGGCTGGCGCTTCTTGCGCGTGCTTTTGTGAAAGACCCCGACCTGATTATTCTCGACGAGCCGCTGCACGGGCTCGACGTGAGCAACAAACGACGGGCTGCCCGCGTGATAGAGCAGTTCTGCCGCAGGGAGGGGAAAACCCTTGTCTACGTTACCCATTATCCCCACGAGCTCCCCGCTTGCGTGGACAAACACTTCAATCTGACGAAACATTCCTAAACGCGCCACATTATGAAGTACCGTACAGCAGCATTTTGGTCGGTTGTGTTGGCAGCCCTGTTTGTCTTCTTGCAGGAGCACTGCCGATACCATTTCTTTTTCATCGAGCAGAGCCGGCTGTTCCTTTTTACCGGCGAATATATAAAGGAAGGACTGTATGCTCCGGGCGGATTTGCGCAGGTGGTGTCCGGGTTTCTGGTGCAGTTCTTCCTGTATCCGTATGCAGGGGCGGGGATAACTGCCGTGTTGCTTCTTCTTGCGGGCATCGGGACGCAGAGGGTTGTCAGACGTATCATGCCGTCGTCGGGGCTGTCGCTCTTCTGTCTGATACCTGTCGCTTCGCTTATGTTCATCCATTTCGACTTCAACTATTTTGTCTCCGGAACGGTGGCACTGGACTTGATGCTCTTCTCGCTCTGTTTATGTCTTGGCGTGGCGGACGACAGACGAAGGATGGCGGCAGAGGTTATTGCCGTGCCGCTACTCTATGCATTGCTCGGCGCGGTGGCATGTCTGTTTGCTTTGGCTGTTTCGGTTTATGAGTTTTTGAACAAGACACCGAAGTCGTACCTCGCGTTGCTCGCGGTTTTGACGGCGGGGCTATGTGGGCTCCTAAGCGTTTATTTCGCCTACTTGGGTGAGTATCGTTTCGCCTTCCTGCCGGATGCTTATTATCACACGGAGCTGCAGCCGAAGCCCGACATCTATTATTCGTGGGTCGCGCTGCTTCTCGTGATGGCCACAGCCTTTCTTCTCAGAAG
>CAVIFD010000358.1:0-1433 GCA_963641545.1 bacterium
CCCCAGGACAGCGTCGGAATGGATCATCGCACGGGCAATCTCGTTCACCGTACCGTCGCCGCCCACGGCAATGATACAGTTTGCGCCGCCCGCGATGGCTTCCTTTGTCAGAAGGCTGGCATGCCCTGCATATTCGGTGAAGGAAATGTCCAACGTGCAGCCGCCCTTCTCGCATATCTCTTCAATCATCTTGGGGATCTTCCTCTTCGAGCCTACGCCGGAGATGGGATTTATTATCGCCTGCACCTTTATACTCTTTCTTTCCATCCTGACTGTTTATAAGATTGAAGCGACAAAAATAACGCATTTGTGAAACTTTTGAAGCACTACGGTTACCGCCTGTCGTTTTTTCACTACTTTTGCGATCGGATTTGCCAAAAACACGACACTTGTGTATGCGACAAGTCTTTCATTTTTATGTTGGGAGTTTAATTAGTGAGAACAGCCGTTCTCCTTAATAATGACATGAAACTATTACAAGAGAAATTATCAAAGTACGACGCTCCTCAGAAAGCCATGGCTGCGGGGATTTACCCTTATTTCAGAACGATTGAAAGCGATCAAGACACTGAGGTGACGATCAATGGCAAGAAGGTCTTGATGTTCGGATCGAATGCCTATTTGGGATTGACAAACCATCCCAAAGTGAAGGAGGCTGCGATTGAAGCGATCAAGAAGTACGGCTCGGGTTGTGCCGGTTCGCGTTTCTTGAACGGTACGCTCGACCTCCATATCCAACTGGAGAAGCGTTTGGCAGAGTTCGTAGGCAAAGAGGATGCGATTGTGTATTCGACAGGTTTCCAAGTGAACCTCGGGGTTGTATCGTGCCTGACAGGGCGCGAGGACTACATATTGTGGGACGAGCTGGATCATGCCTCCATCATTGAGGGTCACCGCCTGTCGTTCTCGACCAAGCTGAAGTACAAACACAACGACATGGAGTCGTTGGAGAAGCAGTTGCAGAAGTGCGACCCCGACAAGATAAAGCTGATTGTCATGGACGGCGTGTTCAGCATGGAAGGCGACATCGCCAAGCTGCCGGAGATCGTTGCCCTTGCGAAGAAATACAATGCAAGCATCATGGTGGACGAGGCGCACGGACTGGGAGTGCTTGGCGACCATGGTCGCGGGACGTGCAACCATTTCGGCGTAACCGACGACGTGGATCTTATCATGGGCACGTTCAGCAAGTCGCTGGCTTCCATCGGCGGGTTCATAGCATCCGACAAAGACACCATCAACTACCTGCGCCACCATTCGCGCTCTTATATCTTCAGTGCCAGCAACACGCCGGCGGCAACGGCTGCTGCGGGTGCTGCGCTCGACATTATGCTGAACGAGCCGGAGAGGATAGAGCATCTGTGGGACCTGACCCACTATGCACTGGACGGCTTCCGCAGTATGGGCTGCGAGATCGGGCATACCTCCACTCC
>CAVIFD010000358.1:1443-2370 GCA_963641545.1 bacterium
CGTAAATCCGGTGGTTGCTCCGGCTGTTGCGCCGGAAGACACACTGATTCGTTTCTCGCTTATGGCTACCCACAAGAAGGAACAGCTCGACTACGCTCTCGAACAGATTCACCGCGTATTCAAAAGCCACGGATTGGTAGAATAGGATGGATTTCAAATTAGACAAAGGCAGTTGCTGCATGGGAAGAAAGGGATGCAGCAAGATACAAGACAACAAACTGAACGTCTACGACTGGCTCTGCGACGTGCCGGACGCGGAGAACGCGACCGATTACGTGGAGGTGCAGTTCAAGAACACCCGCAAGGGATATTATCTCAACAACAGCAAGATTCCGCTCGAGAAAGGCGATTTGGTGGCTGTGGAAGCCTCTCCCGGGCATGACATAGGGACGGTCACCCTCACCGGAAAGCTGGTTCTTCTCCAAATGAAAAAGAACAACGTGCGTATGGGTGAAGGGTACGAGCCGAAGAAGGTGTATCGCAAGGCGAAGCCGACAGACCTGGAGAAATACGAGGAAGCCAAAGCCAAGGAACATGCCACAATGATACGTTCGCGGCAGATTGCGGCAGACCTCGGTCTGAACATGAAGATCGGCGACGTGGAGTATCAGGGCGACGGCAACAAGGCTATATTCTACTACATCGCAGACGGCAGGGTCGACTTCCGCCAGCTGATTAAGGTGTTGGCTGAGGCTTTTCGTGTGCGTATCGAGATGAAGCAGATCGGAGCACGTCAGGAGGCAGGTCGTATCGGTGGTATCGGTCCTTGCGGACGTGAGCTGTGTTGCTCAAGCTGGATGTCGAGCTTCGTTTCGGTGTCTACAAGCGCAGCGCGTTATCAAGACATCTCCATGAACCCGCAGAAGCTGGCAGGGCAGTGCGCCAAGCTGAAATGCTGCGTCAACTACGAGGTGGATGCCTATGTGG
>CAVIFD010000359.1:0-2363 GCA_963641545.1 bacterium
TCTGATGTCAATTTCGACTTCGGATTATACGGATAAGAGACATAATCCGAACGAGTCCATTCAGATATGTTACCATGCATATTATACAAGCCAAACGGGTTGGCTTCGTAAACCTTCTCACCTGTCTGGATCAACTGACCATCGTCTACGCTCTCTTCTTTTGGCAGATAAGTGTAATACTTATACCACATCGAATTAGGAGACATAGGTTTCGGGTCGACACCACTTACTGCAAACAGCAACGTGGTCTTGTCTGCCAGATTCTCATATTTACCAAAGTCTGTATTCAAGTCGCCAAACCAGAAATCCTTATCGCTACCTGCGCGACAAGCCCATTCCCACTGTGCTTCTGTCGGAAGCGTAATGTTCAGACCTGTTTTCTCGCTCAGTTGCTTGCAATACTCCATGGCATCATTGTAGCTTACACGGATAACCGGCTGGTTCGGTTCATTGGCAGGATAACCCTGTACTACGTGATCCTTCCACAACTGATCTACAAAACGACTATCGTGCTCGGGATAAACCACATTGTACTGTTGATTGGTTATTTCCATTTCACCCATCCAGAACGGTTTGTCGATCTTTACCTTTGCCGTAGGATAAGCATCCGATTCGCCGTTATAGCTACCCATTACGAATTCACCTGCAGGGATACGCACGAAGTTAATCTTCACACCCGGAGCTATCTCTACCTCTTTACGGTTGTTTGTCTCCTTGGCTAACATATCCTTAATAGCAGATTTGTCGAACGGCCAACCTTTAGCCTTCACGTTCTTTACCTTTACAGGGGCTGCCTTTTCAGGCATAACCGGAGTAATCGGACCTTGCGCTTTCAGATATGCGGCATAGTCTGCAATTTCTTTCTGCCAGTCTACGCCCATACCGTTGGCATATTTGTCCATCAGTTCCTTACGACGCTTTATCTGATCGAATCCCTGATACGGAATAATATCTTTGCCCAAAACATTTGCTTCAAAATACCCCTTATCCGGTGTGTTATAATCTATCCAGTTGTATAGCTTCAACCACTCGGCATCTGTCAGCTTCACATTATGATGACCTTTTTTCAAAATGCGAACCAACTCACTGGTGTTCGGGTGATATTCATACGGCTGAAGGATCACCATGTCGCCTTCACCACCTTGACGGTGTATGTAGGGATGGAAATTCAGATAAGAAGTGCCATAGCCAAGCTCGTCTTTCTTACCGCCACGCAAATCGAACGCCTTACCCTCGCCATTATGACAAGCGATACAAGCACGATCCAAAATAGGCTGAATCTCCAAATCGAACGTAAACGAACGGACACCGCCTTCCGGAGCTTTCAAAGGTGTAGCTGCCTTTTGGGATGCCATCACACGCTTAGGAATAGGTATCTGATTCTGATCTTCATGACAACCGATACAAGAAACCACTTCACCCGGCTGACCTGTCACCCAACTACGCATCCACTGGACAGCAACACCATCCTTGTCAATAGGCTGAATGGAAATCGGAGTATTAGCCGGAACTTTAAAGATTGCCGAACCATCTTCCTCTACGGGGACAGTACCCAACAAACGCTTAATATCCCAACCACTCTGAATACCGTGCCAGTTGTGGTCTGAACGAGTCTTTACATAAGCATACTCATAAGCATGTAAACGGAGTTCTTTCACTGTTCCGCGAGGAATACCGCGAAGACCTTCTCCCTCATAAATATCCTGGATAAAGAATGTAGCTTCTTTTTCATTCAGCTTCACACGGTCAGGAATAATCGGAGGGGTTTTCTTCTTCTCCACCAAAATCGGGCTGATATAACCTTCGCCTTCAGCCTGCATCAAACAAGTCATGTTGTCGTAGACATCAACCAAATAAAGTCCCCACAACGACTGAGGAGTCAGTTTGGCAGCAACCAAATAATACTTGTCGCTCAATGGTGTCGGCTTCACAAACTGCGGCCATACACCATCCACCAACTGGTCTTTTATAAGTTCTTTAACCGGCCGGTTACGATGCGGGATCTCCTGCACCATACCAAAAACATTTTTTCTACCCTTTGTCGGGTCGAAAATAATCATACGTCCGGAACGGGCAACGCCGTGGTGACCGGAAATAATACCTACGAAAGCAGATCCGTAGCCCGGCAACGGCTGAACATCAAACGTACTGTTCGGAAACATCGAACCACTGCCATACAATGCTTTGTTTTCCGTTCCATCAGGGTTCATATGCATCACAATACGGGAATAGTAGTGAGTCAAATCCGTGTACTCCCAACGAGTATACATCACACGTCCGTTGTTCATGATAACCGGATTCCAGTTTGCATCCTGGTCGAAAGTCAGACGACGCAAGTTCTTAGTCTTCGGGGTATACAAAAC
>CAVIFD010000360.1:0-2360 GCA_963641545.1 bacterium
TTATCTCTCCACGGTAACGTCGCTTTATCATCTCTCCCCGTCCTCGGTCAGCTGTCCTTTCCCCGCCAAAGATAGAGATTTTACATCACCCGCGGCAAAGCGCGCAGGGCATAAACGCAGCATGACCCGAAGCCGACAGCATGCGCCCCGCTAAAGGACGCACGCTGCGACCTCGGCGGCTACGCGACGAAAGGCAGTATGCCCGGGCGGTGGAGCTGCGACGCGACGAGCTGCAACATATCGTGAAGCTCATCTACGCGGCGGAGCGTGTCCGTGCAATCCTCCCCTGCCCTCACCAGGCTTTCATACAGCTTCATCTCGCGGCGTATCTTCATCATTATGCCATGCTCCGCATACTCCCACAGAAGCCTATTGATGTAGCACATGGGGATCTCCGCTTCTTCCACCGCCTGCTCCCTGAGCCGCTCCAGATCCGCGCGGATCGCGGCGTCGCAGGCGGCATGCAGAGCGTCGGCAACGGCGCGAAGCCGGGGGCTGAGCTCTGCCTCGGTCTGCCCCGAAGAGAGGCATGCGAGGATGTCGCGATGCTCCTCGCTCTCGAAAGGAAGATCGTCGTTCGTGAGGATGGCGTGCACCATGGTGACGAGCCGTTCCTCCTTGCCGTCGCTGTTTTCGCAGGGCGTGTTGCCAAGGCAGAGGGTGGCAGCCATCAGCCACTCCTCCGTGTAGTGCGGCGCATGCAAGAGCCGGTGCACAGCGCGGCAGAACCCCTCCCGCCCGAGGCGGCGGAAGAGCGAGTCGGGGTCGGCGTCGTCCGAGAGTGTGAGCACGCGTATACCCTCAAAACGGGGCTTCTTCTCCGAGGCTATCCTGCGCGCCGCCTCGCGCCCTGCCTTGTCGCCGTCGAGAAGGAGACAGAGCGTGTCGGTATAGCGCGAGAGGAGAGCCGCCTGGGCATCGGTCATCGCCGTGCCGCCAAGGGCAACGGTGTTGGTGTATCCGGCGGCGTGCATGGCAATGGCGTCTTTGTAGCCCTCGGTGACAAAGACAAAGCCCTCGCGACGTATAGCCTCCTTCGCGCGGTGCAGCGCGTAGAGGTGGCTGCCTTTGTCGTAGCCCTCCTTGGCGGAGGAGTTGATGTATTTAGGCGCGTCGGTGTCGTTGTCCGACGCACGTCTGCCGGCAAAGCCTATGAGCCTCCCCTCCTCGTCGCGTATGGGGAAGACAATCCGTCCGCTCATCGCACGCCACTCCGTCGGGGTGAAGTGTGGCGACACCCCCACCTCGAAGTCGATATACGTGGGGCTGAGCTCCGTGCACCCCGACGCGTAAGGGAACAGCGTGGATAGGAACGCCTCGTTTCTTTTCACCTGCTCTTCGGTGCAGGGCGCGGGCTGTGGCAGGGGCTTCTCCGCACAGAGGGTGCGCCGCTCTTCGTACACCTGTGCACCCAGCCGCCCCACAGCCTCCGTAAAGCCTACGCCCTCCATGCGGCGGACAAACCCGATAACGTCGCCATGCTCCCCGCAGGCAAAACAGCGGTAGGTCTGCTTTGCGGGGTTTACCACGAACGACGGGTTACGGTCGTCGTGAAACGGGCATAAGCCCATATAGTTGCTGCCTCTTCGCGAAAGCGTGATATACCTCCGCACAACATCCTCAATGCGGTTGGAGGCTTTCAACCGTTCTACGTCTGTGCGTGTCATGATTCTCTCTTCCCCCTTTTATAGTCGAAGATACGTGTGTAGTCACCGCTGTGGCGATAGCGAAGAGTGCCGCAAGCGCTGTTGCGCGCCTTTTGGATATCTATCACGCCGACATTTTCCGTGCTGTCTTTGGTGTCGGAAAACTCCACCATTCCATTTTTTAAGGGTTGGCTGATAAAGAAGACGCAGTCGGCAATCTGCTCTATCTCGCCCGAGTCGCGCAGGTTGTACAGCTCCGGTTTTTCTTTTTTGTCTTGCCCGAGGCGGTTAAGCTGCGAGAGCAGGAGCACGGGTATTTTCTCTTTGACGGCAAGGTTCTTGAACGCCTGCACCACGTGCCCGATGGCCTCCGTGGTTGTCTCCCCTTTGGCGCGCTCTCGGTGGACGATTTGGAGGTAGTCTATCACCACGAAGTCGCACTCGCCCCGCCGGCGTTGCAGCCTCACCTGTGCACATATATCCGCCGCGCTCAGATAGGGGTCATAGCTGAAATAGAACGGCAGCTTGTGGAACCTCTCTGCAGCCTTCTCCATCCGGGCAATATCGCCGTCGTCAGCTCCGTTAACCCTCAGATTGTCGGCATCGACAGCTTCGGCACGGGCAAAAAATCGGCGCAGCGTCTGCTCCTTCGACATCTCGAGGCTGAAGAAGCATACCTTCTTGCCCTGTTCCGCTATGTTCATCGCTATGTTC
>CAVIFD010000361.1:0-2356 GCA_963641545.1 bacterium
TGTTCCGGCATCAAACGGTACGGATTGAGGCTGTCATGCTTCGTGTCGGCACCAATTTTCTAAAAGATATTACTGTCATGCGTCGTGACAGGATCAACTTCTTAATAGGTGTTACTGTCACGCGTCGTGACGGCGCGACTTTCTTAACGGGTGTTACCGTCACGCGTCGTGACGGTGCCGTTTTTCCGAAAGTGCTCCTGTCACGAATTTGGGCGGGCGTACAAACGGCAAACGCAGCCTTTCCACCGCTGTGCATACAATGGGCGGCGTTTCCCCCTTATTTGGGGGTCATGGTGATGAACGGGATCAGCATCTCTTCCATCGAGATGCCGCCGTGCTGGAAGGTGTTCTTGTAATATGAAACGTAGTAGTTGTAGTTGTTCGGGTAAGCGAAGAAATCGTCGCCGAGCGCGAAGATATACTTGCTGCTCAGGTTGGGCGACGGGAGGAAGACAGCCTTCGGGTCGCGTATCTCGAACACTTCTTTCGGGTTGTAGCTAAGGTTTTTACCCACCTTGTAGCGCAGGTTCGTGTTGGTGTTTCTGTCGCCGACGACCTTCACGGGGTTGCCTACTCGGATAGTCCCGTGGTCGGTGGTGACAATCACCTTGAACCCCTTGTCGGATATGCGGCGAAACAGCTCGAGGGTGGTGGAGTGCCTGAACCACGAGCGTGTGAGGCTGCGGTATGCCGCCTCGCTCTGTGCCAGCTCGCGTATCATCTTCATCTCCGTGCGGGCGTGGGAGAGCATATCCACGAAGTTGAGCACAACGACGTTGAGCCGGTTGTGCGTCAGAGAGGAGATCATGCCTATCAGCTTCTCGCCATACTGCGAGTCGTGCACCTTGTTGTACGAGAAGGCGTAATTCTTGCGCAGCCGCTCCATCTGCGTCCGGATGAGCGGTTCTTCGTTGAGGTTCTTGCCCTCTTCGCTCTCCTCGTCCACCCAGAGGTCGGGGAAGAGCTGTTCTATCTGAAGCGGCATAAGTCCGGAGAATATAGCGTTGCGCGAGTATTGCGTGGCAGTGGGGAGGATGCTGTAGTAAAGCTCCTCGTCGAACGTGAAGTATTCCGCCAGGAGGTCTTTCACCACACGCCACTGGTCGAGGCGGAAATTGTCTATCAGGATGAAGAACACCTTCTCGTCGTTATCCAAAAGAGGGAACACCTTTTTCTTGAACAGGTCGGGGCTCATCAAGGGGCGCTCCGCCGGGTTTTGTATCCAGTCGGTGTAGTTTCTTTTCACGAATTTGCCGAAGGCGTTATCGGCTTCTTCCTTCTGCATGCGCAGCATCTCGCTCATCTGTGCCTGCCCGCTCTCAAGCTCAATTTCCCAATAGACCAACTTCTTGTACAGCTCCATCCACTCGTCCGAGGTCAGCGTATCGCCAATCTTCATGCCTATGTTGCCGAACTCCTGCCGGTAGCCGGCGGTCGTCGTCACCGAGATGATGGCATTCTTGTGTACGTTCTTCTTGATGGAAAGAAGCAGCTGGTTGGGGTTGACGGGCTTGATGAGGTAGTCGGCAATCTTGTTCCCGATGGCCTGGTTCATGATGCTTTCCTCCTCGCTCTTGGTGACCATCACGACGGGGACGCTCGGATTTATCTCCTTGATCTGCGACAGTGTCTCCAGCCCCGTCAATCCCGGCATGTTCTCGTCGAGAAAGATGATGTCGAACGTCTGCTCCCTGCAGCAGTCGATGGCGTCCTGTCCGCTTATCACCGGTGTCACCTCATATCCCTTGTCCTGCAAAAACAGGATGTGCGGCTTCAGCAAATCGATCTCGTCGTCCGCCCACAGCACTTTGTCTTTCCTTGTTGTCATACGCCTCAGGTTATTTCTCGCAAATGTATCCGATTGACAGCTATAATAACGGCAGCAGCTGTCGGTTTCATATATTATTCCCGTTTTTTATGTGATTTTGAGTAAAAAACAATACGTTTGCAGACACTTTCGTCAGCTCACTATTAAACTTTATATCCATGAAACGAACACTTATCAGCGCATTTCTCGTGGCTTCTGTCATCACCGCGAGTGCACAGGATTTCAAGCTCAATCCGTCAGGGTATTTCCGTAGTGGAGGAGTCGACGTAATGTCGTTCGACGACTTCTATCCCGAAGGGCATCAAGGGGGTGTCTGTCTTATCATGAACGGCAGACGTGTGGCAACAAACGGCGACATACGCCTCGAGGCAACGCCCGGGCAATGGCAGCCCGTTCCCAAACAGCTCAGCCGGACTGTCGACGCAGGGCAGAATGCCATTATCACCCGGTTGGCTTATCCCGACTCCTCGCGTCATCTCACAGGCTTCAATCCTATGATCTATCCCGACATCCGGTTCGGTTACACCG
>CAVIFD010000362.1:0-2334 GCA_963641545.1 bacterium
AGGCTGATATGGTCGATGTCGAGCGTCTCGCCTGTGGTCAGCTGTATGTTTTCGATGGCATCTTTGATGATGGAGAGTGTCTTCAGTCCGAGGAAGTCCATCTTGATCAGTCCGGTCTCTTCGATGACCGAGCCTTCGTATTGCGTCACCAGCATTTCCTCGCCGGTCTCCTTGTCTTTTGCCGTGCTTACGGGAACAACGTCGGAGATGTCGTATCTGCCGATGATGACGCCGCAGGCATGTACGCCGGTGTTGCGCACGTTGCCTTCGAGCATCTGTGCGTATTTGAGTGTGTCGCGAGCCAACGGATCGTCGCCTGTGGCAGCCTCCTTCAGCTCGGGCACATATTCGATGGCATCTTTCAGCTTAAACTTCTTCATGTCCGGTATCTTGTCGGGCACCAGCTTAGCCAGCCTGTTCGACTCTGAAAGCGGCAGCTTCTGCACGCGGGCAATATCCTTGATGGCTGATTTGGTTGCCATCGTGCCGTAGGTGATGATATGTGCAACGCGGTCGGCACCATACTTCTCCGTCACCCAACGCAACACCTCGCCACGTCCGTCGTCGTCGAAGTCGGTATCTATATCGGGGAGGGAGATACGGTCGGGGTTCAGGAAACGTTCGAACAGAAGGTCGTATTTGATGGGGTCGATCTTGGTAATCCCCAAGCAGTATGCCACAGCCGAGCCGGCAGCCGATCCACGCCCGGGACCTACCGACACACCCAGCTCTTCGCGGGCAGCCCGGATAAAGTCCTGCACGATGAGGAAGTAGCCCGGGAAACCCATCGTCTTCATGATGTGCAGCTCGAAGTTCAGACGATCCATGACCTCGTCAGACATGTTCTCGCCATAGCATTTGCGGGCACCGTCGTAGGTCAGCTTCTTCAGATAGTCGGCTTCCAGCTTGATGCGGTAGAGCTTGTCGTAGCCTCCCAGCTTCTTTATCTTGTCTTCGGCATCCTGCAGGCTGAGCACCTCGTTGCCGTTCTCGTCGCGTGTGAACTCGTCGAACAGTTCCTGCTCGGTAAATCTTTTGCGGTATTCCTCTTCCGTCCCGAACTCTTCCGGTATGGCAAACGTCGGCATGATGGGACCGCTGTCGATGGAATAGAACTCCACCTTGTCTGCTATCTCGAGCGTGTTGCCGAGAGCCTCCGGTATATCCGCGAAGATGGCGTTCATCTCTGCGGTGGTCTTCATCCATTCCTGCTTGGAATAGCGCATGCGTGTAGGGTCGTCGAGGTCTTTGCCGGTGCTGAGACATATCAATCGGTCGTGAGCCTCGGCATCTTCCTCGTTGACGAAGTGCACATCGTTGGTGGCAATCAGCTTGATGTTGTGCTTGCGGGCAAACTCCACCAAGACCTTGTTTACTTCCACCTGCTTGGGATACGTCGTGCAGTCGGCATTCGCGTCGTGCGTTTCGTGCCGTTGCATCTCCAAGTAATAGTCTTCGCCAAACAGGTTCTTGAACCAAAGCACTGCTTCTTCAGCCTTGTCTGTCTTCCCTTGCATGATGAGCTGAGGGATTTCACCGCCGAGGCATGCGGAGCAGACAATAATGTCTTCGTGATATTTCTCCAGCAGCTCGTGGTCGATACGCGGCTTGCCGTAGAACCCGTACGTCCACGCGAGGGAGACCAGCTTGATGAGGTTCTTGTATCCTCTGAGGTTTTTTGCCAACACGATCAGGTGGTAGCCGCTACGGTCTTCCTTCTCACTCCGACAGTGCCGTCCGTTGCGGGCGCAATAACATTCGCATCCGAGGATAGGCTTGAATATCTTCTTTTTCTCGGCTTCCATCAAGATGGCGATTTCCTTCGTCCTTGCTTCTTCCTCGGCGGTAAGGGAGTCTTTTGCTTCCAACTCCTTCAGCTCCTTTTCCAACTTCTTGATGGCTTCAAGCGGCTTGCTGTTCCTCTTGGATACTTTGTTGAAAAACTCCTTTATGCCGAACATGTTTCCGTGGTCGGTCACGGCAATCGCCCTCATGCCGTCTTTCTGTGCTTTGTCAATCAAGGCATCGATGGAGGCTTGTCCGTCGAGAAGTGAATATTGTGTGTGGACGTGAAGGTGTACGAATGGTTCCATCTCTCTCTTCTTTTGTTTTTTATTCGTGGGCGACAAAGGTAATGTTTTTGCAGGGAAGGGCGACCGCCGCTCAAGGCGCAATTCCCCTGTGTTTCTCTATGCTGTTGCCAATGCCAACACGCTTACCCTTACCCCCGGAATTGCGAGCAGTGTCTCGGCGCATGCCCCGATGGTGGAGCCGCTGGTGATCACATCGTCGACGAGGAGAATATGCCTCCCCTCCGGCGTATCACGGTCTGTA
>CAVIFD010000363.1:0-2328 GCA_963641545.1 bacterium
GTTTATCCCAAGCCTGTACTCCCCTACAATGTGGAGCTGACGTACGATAAGATCAACACTTTGGTCGGCAAGGATATTCCGGCAGCGACGGTGAAGAGCATACTGCAGAGCCTGGAGATGGAGATCGTGAAAGAGACGGCAGAGGGCTTGACGGTGCATGTGCCGGTATACCGCATCGACGTGCAGCGCGATGTGGATGTGATAGAAGACATCCTTCGTATCTACGGATACAACAACGTGGAGTTTAGCGACCATGTGAAGTCGAACCTGAGCTACAAGACGGCGGTCGACCGCAGCTATCAGTTGCAGAACATAATCTCCGAGCAGCTTTGCGGCGAAGGGTTCAACGAGATACTCAACAACTCGCTGACACGTTCGGCTTACTACGACAGCCTGACCACTTATCCCGTCTCCCACTCCGTCATGCTGATGAACCCTCTGAGCGCAGACCTCAACAGTATGCGACAGACATTGCTGTTCGGCGGCTTGGAAAGCATCAGCTACAACGCCAAACGCAAGAACAGCAACATCCGTTTCTTCGAGTTCGGCAACTGCTACGACTATAATGCCGAGAAGAAACGCGAGGATGCGGTGTTGGCTGAGTTCTCGGAAGACTATCGCCTCGGGCTGTGGGTATGCGGCAACCGCGTGGAGAACAGTTGGGCGCATGCCGACGAGAAGTCGAGCGTGTATGAGCGGAAAGCATACGTAGAGAATATCCTGACCCGTCTGGGCGTTGACAGGAAGAGGGTGGTCTTCGGCAATCTGAAGAACGATATCTATTCGGCAGGTGTCAGCATCACAACCGGCTCGGGGCGCGAGCTGGGCACTTTCGGCATCGTCAGCCGCGGGATATGCAAATCATTAGATATAGATTTCGATGTCTGTTTCGCAGAGTTGTCGTGGACGATGCTGATGAAAGAGACGAAGAAGAACAAGGTCACGTTCTCCGACATATCCAAGTTCCCCGCAGTGAAGCGCGACTTGGCTCTGCTGCTCGACAAGTCGGTGCAGTTCTCCGAAGTCGAGAAGATTGCCCGCGAGAGCGAGCGTAAGCTGCTGAAGGAGGTCACACTCTTCGACGTTTACGAGGGCAAGAACCTGCCGGCAGGGAAGAAATCGTACGCAGTGAGCTTCTTCCTGCAAGACGAGACAAAGACACTAAACGACAAACAAATCGATGCCATCATGCAGAAGATCCGGAAGAACCTGGAAGACAAGCTGGGCGCATCGTTGAGATAATGATTCAATAACAATAAAAACATTCAGAATAATATGGGAAGAGCGTTTGAGTTCCGTAAAGCAAGAAAATTTAAGCGTTGGGGCAATATGGCCCGCGTGTTCACTAAACTGGGTAAGGAAATCACCATTGCGGCGAAAGCCGGCGGACCCGATCCGGAAAACAACCCTCACCTGCGTGTCTTGATGCAGACGGCAAAGAAGGAGAACATGCCGAAGGACAATGTGGAACGCGCCATCAAACGTGCCGTGGAGAAAGACTTCTCCGGCTATAAGGAGATGAACTACGAGGGATACGGTCCGTTCGGTATTGCCATCTTCGTGGAGACGGCAACCGACAACACCACACGTACCGTTGCCAACGTGCGCAGCTACTTCAACAAACACGGCGGTTCGCTGGGCACAAGCGGTAGCCTTGAGTTTATGTTCGAGCATAAGTGCGTGTTCCATATCGCAAAGAAAGAGGGTATCTCGCTCGAAGACCTGGAGCTCGAACTGATCGACTACGGCGTCGACGAAGTGGATGAGGACGAAGACGAGGTGGTTATCTACGGCGAGTTTGCGCAGAACTCTGCCATCCAGAAATACCTCGAGGAAAACGGCTACGAGATAACGAGCAGCGAGTTCGTGCGTATCCCGAATGATGTGAAAGAGGTGACTGCCGAACAGCGCGAGACACTGGAAAAGCTGATAGAGAAGTTGGAAGAGGATGATGACGTTCAGAACGTTTTCCATAACATGAAGGAAGACGACAGCGACGACGAAGAATAATCCTTTTAACATGAGAAAGTCTGTCTTGTTTGGCGTGATGAAGATGGCGACTTCACGAAGATCATGGACAAGCTAACGGTTTATCCTGTCATTAAGCTCCGTTTCTGCGGCAGACTGTTCTGACCCTGCCGCCGTCCGCAAAGAGACTTAAAAGGGCTGCCCTCCGAGTGAGAGCAGCCTTTTTCGATTGCCGTTCAAACGCCATTCAAACGCTGTTCTTGCGTATCTCGTCGGCACAAACGGGATTCATGCGCAGACACCTTCATGCAGCTTGCATGGACCAAGATTCATGCGCAAACAGCCCCATGCAGCTTGCAT
>CAVIFD010000364.1:0-2317 GCA_963641545.1 bacterium
GGTTTGGTGCAACCTCGTTGTGGCGGGTCTTCAAAGGAATACCCAGCTTGAGGGCTTCAATCTCCAGCTCTTTCATAAACTCCAGCACGCGGGTAGGAATGGCACCGAAGTAATGGTCCTCCAGCTGTTGGTTCTTGCTGCTCTCGTGTCCCATCAGGGTGCGTCCGCAAAGCAACAGGTCGGGACGTGCGGCATACAAGCCTTCGTCCACAAGGAAGTATTCCTGTTCCCATCCCAAGTATGCGTATACTTTCTTTACGTCCGGATTGAAATAGTGGCATACGTCGACGGCAGCCTTATTCACAGCCTCCAATGCTTTCAGAAGCGGTGCCTTATAGTCGAGCGACTCGCCGGTGTAGGCAATGAAGATTGTCGGGATGCACAGTGTGTCGCCAACGATGAAAGCGGGCGACGAGGGGTCCCAAGCCGAATAACCGCGAGCCTCGAAAGTATTACGTATACCGCCGTTGGGGAAGCTGGAAGCATCCGGCTCCTGCTGGATAAGCAGCTTGCCTGAAAACTCTTCAACCATGCCGCCCTTGCCGTCGTGCTCCACGAAGGCGTCGTGCTTCTCGGCAGTGCCTTCCGTCAGCGGATGAAACCAGTGGGTGTAGTGGGTTGCGCCCATCTCTATTGCCCACTTCTTCATGCCGGCAGCCACGGCATCCGCCGTCTCACGGTCGAGAGGAGTACCGTTGTCGATCGAGTCGCCCAGTTTGGAATATGCCTTCTCGGGAAGATACTTGAACATCTTCTCGCGGTTGAACACATTCTTTCCGAAATACTCCGACGGGCGTTCTGCCGGGGCTGCCACTTCGATGCCCCTTTTCTTGAATGCCGATTCTACAACTCTGAATCTTAACTTTGACATAATACCTGAATTTTATTATTATAGAAAGTGTTTCTTGTCTCTTGTTTCAACGGTCTGCTACAGCCATTTTCTCATGCGTTCGATGGCCTCCGTCGTGTCGTCGCGGTCGCCAAAGGCTGTGAGCCTGAGGAAACCTTCGCCGCTCGGACCGAAGCCTACGCCGGGTGTCCCCACGATGCATACCTCGGAGAGCAACTTGTCGAAAAACTCCCACGAGGAAAGACCGCCGGGCGTCTTCACCCAAAGATATGGCGCGTTCTCGCCGCCCCATACTTTCAAGCCGCAACCCTGAAGACCTTCCTTCATGATGCGCGCGTTGGTCATGTAATAGTCTATCGTCGCTTTTATCTGCTCTTTTCCTTCCGGGGAATACACCGCCTCGGCTCCGCGCTGGGTGATGTAGCTCGTTCCGTTGAACTTCGTTGTCTGCCGACGGTTCCACAGCTTGCCCAGCTCCACCTTCTCGCCGTCAGCCGTAGTGCCGCACAGCTGTTTCGGCACGACGGTATATCCGCAGCGCACTCCCGTGAAGCCTGCCGTCTTCGAGAAGCTGCGAAACTCTATGGCAACATTCTTTGCCCCTTCGATCTCGTAGATGGAGTGGGGGACATCTTTCTCCTTTATGTATGCCTCGTATGCCGAGTCGTACATTATAAGAACATCGTTCTCCAAAGCATAGTCCACCCATTTCTTCAGTTCCGCTCTCGTCAGCGTTGTGCCCGTCGGGTTGTTGGGATAGCAGAGATAGAGGATATCCACCCTGCGGCAGGGGAGAAGCGGCGTGAAGTCGTTTTCCGCCGTGCAGGGGATATAAACGACATTGCTCCATTTACCGTTTTCCGGCACGCCGGTGCGCCCGCCCATCACGTTAGAGTCGATATAGACGGGGTAGACAGGGTCGAGCACTCCTATCGTGTTGCTGCTGCCAAGTATGTCGCCGATGTTTCCGCAATCGCTCTTCGCTCCGTCGCTGACGAAAACCTCGTCCCTCTCAAGCCGGATGCCGCGGCTCTCGTAATCGTTCTTTATTATGGCGTCGATGAGAAAAGGATAACCCTGCTCGGGACCATAGCCGTGGAAGGTCTCTTTCGCTGCCATATCGTCAACGGCACGGTGCATTGCCTTTATTACGGCAGGGGCGAGCGGCTGCGTCACGTCGCCGATTCCCATGCGGATGATTTTGTCTTTGGGGTGAGCCGCCTTGAAACAGTTTACCTTCTTTGCGATGTCGGAAAACAAGTAACTACTCTGTAGCTTCAGGAAGTGTTCGTTGATCAGCGCCATATGTTTTCTGTCTCTTTTTTTTAGGTTGTTGCGTCGGGTATCGAGCCTTCAAACACGGTGACAGCCCCGCCTGTCATGCGGACCTTCCCGTCAGATTCGTCCCAATGGATTGTGAGAGGTCCGCCATCCATGACTATTTTCGTTCGTCGTCCGGTCTTGCCC
>CAVIFD010000365.1:0-2312 GCA_963641545.1 bacterium
GTAATGGGAATCATTCGGGCAAGAAAGTCATAAAAACAGAGCAATATGGAAAATAGTTTGATAGTATCTCCGTCGCCCCATATTCACGGAGGCGACAGCATAAGCAAGAATATGTATGGTGTACTGATTGCCCTTGTTCCGGCTTTCCTGGTATCCCTCTACTTCTTCGGACTGGGTGCGCTGATTGTCACCGCTACGTCGGTAGCTTCCTGCGTCCTTTTCGAATATCTTATTCAGAAGTTCCTGATGAAGAAAGAGCCGACCATATGCGACGGTTCGGCTGTGCTTACCGGCGTTCTTTTGGCGTTCAATCTGCCTTCGAACCTGCCGGTGTGGATTGTTGTGATAGGTGCGCTGGCTGCCATCGGCATCGGCAAGATGTCGTTCGGCGGGTTAGGCAACAACATCTTCAACCCTGCGCTTGTCGGGCGTGTGTTCCTCTTGATCTCTTTCCCTGCGCAGATGACAACATGGCCCGAAGTGGGGCAGCTCACGGCTTATACCGATGCGACGACGGGGGCAACCGTCCTCACCCTTATAAACGAAGGGGCGTTCGACAAGCTTCCCGAGATAGTTGATATGTTGTGCGGTAAGATGGGAGGCAGCTTCGGCGAAGTAAGTGCCCTGGCATTGATTTTGGGGCTGTGCTTCATGTTGTGGCGAAAGATCATCACATGGCATATTCCGGTTTCCATCCTTGCCACGGTGTTTGTGTTTACCGGCATTATGCACCTGATCAACCCCGTGCAGTATGCCGACCCGTTCATTCACCTGCTTTCCGGAGGCTTGATGCTCGGTTCCATCTTTATGGCAACCGACTATGTGACGTCTCCGATGAGTAAGGGCGGAATGTTGGTGTATGGTGTCGGTATCGGTGTCTTGACCACGTTGATTCGTCTGTTCGGATCTTATCCGGAAGGTATGTCATTTGCTATTCTTATCATGAATGCCTTTACCCCGCTTATCAACACTTATATCAAACCTAAACATTTTGGAGGGAAATGAGCATGGTAAAACTAAAGTCAACATTACCCAATATGCTGCTCTCGCTTACCATCATCTGTGTGGCAGCGGGAGCGATATTAGCCGGTGTGAATATGTACACCGCCGGTCCGATTGCCGCCTCCAAAGCGGCTACGTTGGAAGCAGCCATCAAAGCTGTCACTCCGGAATTCGACAATAAGCCGTCGGAAGAAGCCTACATGGCTGCCGTTTCGGAGGGCGACTCGCTGAAGATCTATCCTGCAACAAAGGATGGCGAGCTTGTCGGAGCTGCCGTTGAGAGCAACTCGCAGAAAGGTTTCAGTGGCGAGATAAGAGTGATTGTCGGGTTCGACAAGACAGGAAAGCTGCTCAACTACTCCGTGTTGCAACATGCCGAGACACCGGGTCTCGGTGCGAAGATGCAGGACTGGTTCAGCACGGACAAGAACCGGCAGAGCGTGCTGGGGCGCGACCTTACGAGCGGGCCGCTGAAAGTAACCAAAGATGGCGGAGACGTGGATGCCATCACTGCTGCAACAATCACCAGCCGTGCGTTCCTTGATGCCGTGAACCGTGCGTACAGCGCATTCTCGGGCACCGACGGACTGACCGGCGCAACCGCTAACACTAAAGAGGGAGGAAAAGACAATGAGTAATCTGAAAATATTGATGAACGGTATCATCAAAGAGAACCCGACGTTCGTTTTGTTGCTGGGTATGTGCCCCACTCTCGGTACAACCTCTTCGGCACTGAACGGTATGAGTATGGGGCTGGCAACGATGTTCGTGCTTATCTGCTCAAACATGGCAATCTCGGCGATGAAGAATCTTATTCCGGACATGGTGCGTATCCCCGGATACATTGTTATCATCGCGACGTTCGTTACTGTCGTGCAGATGTGCATGGAAGCATTCGTCCCTGCGCTGTATGCCGGTCTGGGACTGTTCATTCCGCTGATTGTGGTAAACTGTATCGTGCTTGGACGTGCCGAGGCTTTTGCCGCGAAGAACGGCGTTGTTGCTTCTGCGTTCGACGGGCTGGGCATCGGGCTTGGTTTTGCCATGGCTCTTACCCTTCTCGGCGCAACCCGCGAGTTGTTGGGGACAGGCAAGCTGTTTGGCATGACCGTGATGCCGGAGCACTACGGCTCGCTGATCTTTGTCTTGGCACCGGGTGGTTTCATCGTGCTGGGTTACCTGATTGCCATCGTAAACAAATTGCGTAAAGCTTGACACATAAAAAACGAAAGACATGGAATATATATTGATATTTATCGCCGCTGTATTTGTCAACAATGTAGTGCTGTCGCAGTTCCTTGGTATATGTC
>CAVIFD010000366.1:0-2310 GCA_963641545.1 bacterium
GGAGAGATGGCAGAGTGGTCGATTGCGGCGGTCTTGAAAACCGTTGAACTGAGAGGTTCCCGGGGTTCGAATCCCTGTCTCTCCGCCGAAGGAAAAGTCCCTGCAGGCTGTATGCCTGCGGGGCTTTTTGTTTATTGGTGTTACTGCAAATCCACCGCCCCTGTCATCCCGCGCTCCGACGCGGAATCCCTGTGTCGCAAGCCCTGCCCCCATGTCATCCCTTTAGTGTCACTGTTTTCGGCACGTATCACAATTTGATTGACGCTATAGCTCGCTGAAAGTCACCAACGAAACGGTCGTATTGATTACTTTGGAAACTAAAAGCAACACATATCGCACTACCGTTGCCCAATGGGATATTGTAGTTTTCGCAATAAACAGGAACAGGACTGCCCTTACCATATCTGTAGTAGCTCATTTTCAGACTCGTCCTCCCCGAAATTGTAACAAGTCTGTACGGTATCCATTTCAGTATGTATGTTCCATCCTTTTTCAATGCTGATGTAAACACTTCTTCCAACTCTCTGTCTATTTCCCTATTGCCTTCCGGCATATCGTCGAAAGTATCAGCCCCTCCTTCATATTGTATGTTAGCTGTTATTGTTGCATACGCATCCTTACCATCATAGGTCGATACAAACAAGGACGATACTCTGGAAACAGTAAGCAAAGGCTTCGAACCCTTCACGCCACCGTTGTATTCTTCCGACTGAATCTTCATATAGGAAGGGATCTTTATTTCTCCATACTCTCTCAACGGCACTGCCACCAATTCACTTAGGGGATACTCCTCCGCCACATTGTAACTTTCAAGCTCGTTAATCAACGGCTTTTTACCGGGATCACCCCAATAGGTCAGTTGTCTCTTTATCTTGTAGGTATGCGAACACTTAGGCAAAACGCCTTTATACATCACTTCAACCTCGACCCAATTGCCCACGCTGTCATAATCAAGATAGTTGTATTCCGTAGTGTCGGCACTCACGCTTTTGTAGCCATCAACCTCAAAGCCCAATTGCGAATACTCCTTGGTTATCCTGTCGACGGAACCGTCCTCGTTATATTCCGTCTTCATATCCCAGACAAGTGTGTCGCTATCGTAATACTTCTCGTTGACAACATTGCTTTCCCTCAAAGTATCAGTCACGATCCTGCTGACTCTTTGCCTTGGTTCACTCATCAACAGACCCACAGTTGCAAAACCGTTTCTTTCAGGTTCGAACCCCCCAACGCCAAACACCTTCCGCCCGTCAACACCATACCCTGTATATTTCTTCGCATTTCCATGCCTGTCGAACTCAACAGCCACATTGCCGCAATACATCGATATTGCATCCGCAGGATCGAATGCGGATGCCAACATTTCAGTCATCGGCATCTTCGACCGCACAATCGTTTCAATTTTTACAACGTCACCTTTCACGTGCAGTTTCTCCAAATGGCAGCCTTCTTTCCGTTCATACTCTGCGCAACCACACAACGAACACAAAACGCCAACAACCATGCACGCAACCAACCCTTTATACTCCTTCCTGTTTTTCATTTTTCATGGGTTTACTTTCTGCGCTCATTAAAAATCGCAGTGCTCCAATGCCCTGGTTCATAAGTTCCGTTTCTGCCACAATCACGTTGGGTGTTCAGACTTTTTCTGTCTATCCTCCACCTTATCCCGACATAAAAAAACACAACTCGATACCTAATCGGCACCGAAGAGCACCGCAATTTTCGTTTTCCATGTTTTACTGCTTCTTCTTCCTGTTTCCAAAGTAGCACAAAACACCACCAATTACGCCCAACAATAAAGCCGCTGACATTTTTGCCCCCGCGGATTCCGACGCCCCGCCACCTGCAGCCACTATGGCCACAATGAAATTCAAGATGGCAAAAATCAGTAAAATAATACCTGCAATTTTCATTGTGTATTTTTGTTTTTTCTCCCCTGTCCCCTCCGGGAAGATTATCAAAATAAAAAAGGTGCGGGAACCGTATTGCTTTATCCGTAGTATGGCTTCTCGCATTGCCCTTAGAGTGGATAAAGCAACAGCAACCCACACCGATCAGATATAACTTTTTTCCCTCACAGGGGTAAGGTATATCAAAAGATGCGGGTGCTATTGCCATCATCTTCACTCTAATAAAACTTTGCGAGAATTTTACTACGAAGATAATATCAATAACACCTTTACATTAATAAGTCTCTTCCGCAGAGGCTTCAACGCCATGAGCGTGCGGAATTGGTGGCAAATGTATAAAAAGTATTTACGCAGCGGGCAAAGAGAATGAAAAAATCTTTTTCGTCGCCTTTGTCAT
>CAVIFD010000367.1:0-2310 GCA_963641545.1 bacterium
ACTTCCAAAACACCATGTCGATAATGCTGAAGATGATGGGGCTGTACGTCAAGACCGAGTACCACACCTCGAACGGCAGGATTGACATAGTGTTCGACACCGACAAGTACGTATATATTATAGAGCTGAAGCGCGACCTTGACCCGGCGACTGCACTAAAGCAGATCGAAGAGAAAGGCTACGACAAACCGTTCCTCGCCTCCGGCAAGCAAATCATCCGTCTCGGCATCAACTTCTCGTCCGAGACGCGCACCGTCGACGGCTGGCAGATGGCATAACGGAACGCACCGACTTGTTCGTTGAAAAAAGTTTGCAGGATACGAAAAAAAATAAAGGAAAAGCTTGCACGGTAAATTTAGTGCGTTTAGCTTTGTGGCATATTTCAAAACCCAATAACCATGAGCACGTACATGAAAAAGGTTGAAGTTCCCAAAATCAAAAGTATCGGTATCCTGCCGGTGCGGATTCAGCAAGAGATATTGAGGGGTGAAAGTCCGAGCGCGGCGGTGTGTGCCTTTGCTGTGACAAATGGTGTGCGTCGGCGTATCGTGTGGTACGATTATGTCGTGAGGAATGAGAAACATCCCATGGAAGGCCGGCGGGGTGATAATCATCTCGTCGGCCTCGCAGTAGCATCCCGACAGAAACCAAAGCTTTGACTAGAAACAAAACCTGACACTGTGGAAAAAGAAGCAGAGGATGTTTGATATCATGGCTTCGGCGTTGATAGATGCATCTTCTGCGAATTCTTAGAGGGGAGCTGTGTCGTGAAAATCTAACACGACGCGGCTCCCTGTTTTTTAAGTATAATATGTTCGATCTTATGCCATCCTCCACTGAGGCTATCAAAAGAATGTACCCCGGGTTGAGTATGAGATCCCGCGTCGCGAAGGTGGGATGACAATAGGTGCGCAGCTGCCCACTATACCCACTACTAAAAAGAAACCGTTACCTTTGCGGGCGAACACTAAACAAAAAAAGGGAGGAACCGATTATGCTATACCCGATAGGAATACAGAGCTTTTCAGAGATCCGCGAAGGCGGTTTTGCTTATGTCGACAAGACTGCACATGTCTACCGCCTTGCCTCGACAGGTAAATACTATTTCCTCAGTCGCCCACGGAGGTTCGGAAAGAGTCTCCTTATCTCCACACTCGACGCGTACTTCAGCGGCAAAAAAGAGCTCTTCGCGGGGCTTGCGATGGAGAAGCTCGAGAAGGAGTGGCACACATATCCCGTGCTTCATCTCGACCTTAGTGGCGTGGCGTATGAATCGTCGGACATTCTGAGAAGAACAATAAATGATTTTTTGTCAGGGTTAGAGGAAGTATACGAGGCCCAAGACAAAAGCGGGGTGCCCGGCCTTCGATTTTGGAATATAATAAAAGCCGCCTATAGGAGGACAGGCAAGAAGGTCGTAATACTTGTCGATGAATACGAGAAGCCGGTTGTCGACAATATCGACGATGCGGAACTATCAGAGCAGATGCGCCGTGAGCTGCATGGGTTTTACAGCGTAATCAAGAAAGCGGACGAATATATCCGCTTCGTGATGCTTACCGGCGTGACGAAGCTCGGGAAGATGAGCATCTTCAGCGGACTGAACAATCTGAAAGATATCTCGATGAATGATGAATACTTTGACATCTGCGGAATAACCGAGAAGGAGCTGAGGAACAACTTCGACGACAGTGTGACGGAGCTTGCCGAGAAGTATAAAATAAGTAAGGAGGAGTGTTACGAAAGGCTTCGCAAGATGTACGACGGCTATCATTTTAATGAAGAAAGTGAAGGCGTATACAACCCATTCAGCATTATAAATACGTTTGATACCAATAAGTTTAATATGTACTGGTTCGAGACCGGCACGCCGACATTCCTTGTGCGCTACCTAAAGAAGGGCAAGTACAACCTCGACAACATTTCGAAGGATGATGTTTCTGCGGAAGTGTTGACCGGGACGAATTACACCGATCCGCAGCCGATAACCCTGATGTATCAGACGGGCTACCTAACGATAACCGGCTATGACGAGCGTTTCCACACTTACACACTTGATTACCCCAACGAGGAAGTTAAGTCCGGTTTCCTGAACTCGCTTAGCCAACTGTATGCTCCGGCACTGAATGATGGGGCATTTTCGGTGCGTAATTTTGTGCGCGACATTGAGCGTGGCGACGTGAGAGGGTTTATGGATCGCTTCACGGCATTCCTCGCGGGCAACGACTATGAAGTGCAAGGCGATCTGGAGCTTTACTTCCAAAACACCATGTCGATAATGCTGAAGATGATGGGGCTGTACGTCAAGAC
>CAVIFD010000368.1:0-2280 GCA_963641545.1 bacterium
GTGCCCGACCGGTCAGGTAAGCTGACGGACGTTGTCACCGGACACAATTCCATCGATGAATACCTCGTCTCCGAAGAGCCGTACTTCGGAGCCGTATGTGGTCGTTACGGTAACCGTATTGCCGGAGGGAAGTTCACCCTCGATGGTATCACGTACGATAAGTTGGCAATCAACAACGGTCCGAACTGCCTTCACGGAGGAATCAAAGGGTTCAACTCTGTGGTGTGGGATCTACGGCGGATAGACAATCAGACCGTGGAACTGAAATACACATCCGCAGACGGCGAGGAAGGTTTCCCGGGGGAATTGAAGGTGACTGTCACCTATCGTCTGACAGACGGTAATGAAGTTGAGATACTGTATCACGCCGTTACGGATAAGCCGACGGTGCTCAACCTTACCAACCACTCCTACTTCAACCTTTCAGGGGCAGGCGATCCGTCGGTTGCCGACCATACGCTGACCATCGATGCCGACACTTATCTTCCTACGGACGAGACCTCCATTCCCTACGGGGCACCGGAGAAGGTGGAAGGGACTCCGATGGATTTCCGCACGCCGCATCTCGTGGGCGAGCGCATCGACGAGAAGACCAACCAGCTGGTTTGGGCAAGAGGCTACGACCATACTTACATATTAAATAAGGAAGAAGGTGCATTCGGCTTCTGCGCAAGGGTGGAGTCGCCCAAAAGCGGCATTGTCATGGAAGTATTCACAACCGAGCCGGGCGTACAACTATATACAGGCAACTGGATGACCGGCAATTTTGTCGGGAAGAACGGACAACGCTATCCGTCGCGCGCCGCCCTGTGCCTCGAGACGCAGCATTTCCCCGACAGCCCGAACCATCCGGAATATCCGTCCACAGTCTTGCGCCCCGGAGCTGTTTTCGAGAGCAAGACCGTCTACGCCTTTTCAGCCGGCAAACAACATTGATCGAACAATAACTTATTTAACGTATAACTAAAAGAGAAACAATTATGAGTTCAGTACAAAAACAAAAGAATTACATGTTGCCCATAGTCATTATGGTGTTCTTGTTTGGTATGATTGCCTTTGTCACCAACTTGGCAGCACCGATGGGCAAAATCCTCACGACCCAGTTCAACGTATCCCCGGCAATGGGGCTTTTGGGTAATTTCGCCAACTTCATCGCATACGCCGTTATGGGTATCCCGGGCGGTATCATGCTTTCCAAATTCGGTTACAAAAAGACGGCTTTGGCAGCCGTAACGGTTGGTTTCATCGGTGTATTCATCCAGTATCTGTCGGGCGGACAAGGGAGCTTCCTTATCTACTTGATCGGTGCTTTCGTTTCCGGTTTCTCGATGTGTCTGCTCAACATGGTTGTCAACCCGATGCTGAACACACTCGGTGGCGGTGGCAACAAGGGTAACCAGCTGATCCAGATCGGTGGTTCGTTCAACTCCGTGATGGGTACGTTGACTCCGATGTTGGTCGGTGTGTTGGTTGGTGAGATCACCAAGCAGACAAGTATTGCCGACGTATATCCGGTGCTCTATATCGCGATGGGCGTATTTGCATTCGCATTTGTCGTTCTGTTCCTCTCCAAGCTGCCGGAACCTCAGGCAGAAGAGACCAACGAGCCGCTGACCACCTTGATAAAGGGTGCGCTTAAGTTCCGTCACTTCGTTTTGGGAGCATTAGCCATCTTCGTTTACGTAGGTATCGAGGTAGGTACTCCGGGCGTATTGGATATGTGGTTGGTAAAAGAGATCGGTATCACTCCTACCATCGCAGGTTTCGTTTGCGGAACTTACTGGTTCCTGATGTTGATCGGTCGTCTGGTCGGCGCATCCATCGGTAATAAGGTTTCGAGCCGCGTCATGCTGACAGCCACCTCAGGCGTAGGTATTATCCTTGTTGCCTTTGCCATGATTTTGCCGGTAAGCACGGTGGTCAATGTTCCTGTGTTGCAGACCAACGCAGTCGGCGCATTGGGATTCGGAATGGCAGAAGTACCTATCAATGCCCTCCTGTTGTTGCTCGTCGGGCTTTGCACTTCCATCATGTGGGGCTGTATCTTCAACCTCGCAGTTGAAGGACTTGGCAAATATCTGGCAGCTGCATCCGGTATATTCATGATGTTGGTTTGCGGTGGCGGCATATTGCCTTGGATTCAGGGTCTGATTGTAGGCGTTGCCGGTTATCAGTTCTCTTACATCGTGATTGTCGTTGCTTTGGCATATCTGCTGTATTATGCGTCGATAGGAAGTAAGAATGTAAACAAGAATACTCCTGTTGAATAAAAAAACACCA
>CAVIFD010000369.1:0-2265 GCA_963641545.1 bacterium
CCCCTTATATCTCGCTAAAAACAAACACCTTACCACCCACCGTGGAATGAACACGGAATGGCAACGCGCATTCCTATATATAGATAAAGAATATTCTAAAAAAGAAGAAGAGAAGTGGTGCTTTTTACGCACACTTTCGGCACAAGGCCGCAATAGTCGACAAGCAACTCGGCAATACACCCGGGAAATCCGACAAGCCGAATCAGGATACGACAAAGCATTATTCCCCCCTTCAAAAAAAACATATATGCTTTGACTTCAAAAGGTATATGTTTTGACTTCAAAACATGCATGTTTTACCTTCAAAACATATATGCTTTTTCAGGGGGAATGGGGGATAATCAAGCAGGGGGTTAATGTTCATGCCGACGTACTACCGAAGAAAGGCTCCAAATCCGCCTTCGTGGAGGGTTTGGAGCCTTCGTATGAAAAAAACACGACCTATCGGATCACATCACCGGAGCATCGGGAGCTTTACCGGGCTTCGGAGCTTCGCCTTCCTTATAGAATGGCAACGGTCCCATCTCATACTTCTCCGGTCCGTAGTGAAGCGTCGATGCCATAATCTCGTCCCAAGAGATTGCCTTTCCTGTGTAGGCAGCCTCACGCCCGAGGATCGACACCTGAGTGGAGTAAGCAAGGTCTTCCGCCTGATTGATCTTCTTATTCAGACGAATCGACTCAACAAGATGGATATGCTCCTGCTCGTACGGGTTCTTCATCGGGTTGTTCTTGTAGTCGTATTCCCAAAGCGTGTTACCGTTGTAATCGACAATCTTGATTTCGTTCTTATCGTTCAACATGGCAACGCCCTTCGTTCCATATACCTGCTCGGACACGTTTCCTTCGCAGCCGTCGATCTGACGAGCTGTTGCAAGCATACGTTTGTTGCCGTCGTAATAGTAGTCAATGCTGAAGAAGTCGAATATATCGCCCGTCAGACGTTGTGCACGACCGCCAAAGCCGACAGCACGCGTCGGGAGGGCACCCATAAACCACGTAACCACATCGATATTATGTACAGCCTGATCCAGCAGATGGTCGCCGCTCAGCCATTTGATGTTAAACCAGTTTCGGATGCAATATTCCATGTCGCTCCACTCGGGACGTTTGCGCTTGTTCCACCATGCACCCTGATCCCAGTGAGCCGACGACGAAACAATGTCGCCAATCAGACCGTTACGCACCTGCACGTATGCTTCCCAGTAGTCCTTGCGGTGGCGGCGTTGGTTACCTGTCACCACTGTCAAGCCCTTCGTCGTTGCCACCTTGGCTGCAGCAATAACAGTGCGTATACCCGTCGGGTCGACAGCGCAAGGCTTCTCCATAAACACATGCTTGCCGGCTTCGACGGCAGCCTTGAACTGCATCGGGCGGAAATGCGTCGGGGTACACAGGAGGACGACATCAATATCGCTCATCTCCATTACCTTCTTGTACGCTTCGAATCCGAAGAAGCAGTTTGCGTCGGGCACTTCGTTCTTAAACTGATCCATGAGCACCTTGCGGCAGGTCGCCATTCTGTCGGGGAAAAGGTCGGCAAGGGCAATGATCGAAACGTTAGGTCCGGATTTAAGGAACTGCGTGGCAGCACCCGTCCCGCGGTCGCCACAACCAATCAACGCCGCCTTCACCGGCTTGCCGTCGGGAGCAACATCCACGAAAGAAAACATACCCAGTTCTTCCGGAGAATAAGTTTTAACCGCACTTTGTTTTTCTTGCGAGCATGAGGTCATTACAGCCGGCGCCATGCCCAACGGCAACCCGGCACCCAACAACGCTGTGTTGGTTAAGAAGTCTCTTCTTTTCATGATACTTTATCCTGATGATTTAAATTTAGATGCCCAAAAGTATATATTCGTAACCAACGGGGCAAACTCGTCGTACATTTTTTGCTTTATACCCATGTGTATTGCCGTCTGACACATGTCGCGTATCGCGAATCGATTAAATATTTCAAGTAAAATCGCAGTTTTTCATTCAGAATGTAAATAATTCCGCGCCTTTATGGTGCATTTGTATAATAAATACTACTTTTGCGGCGACAAAATGAATCAGTTCGTGAGGAATTGATGTGTATGTTAACTGCGAACCTTGACGAGATACCATGAAATTGACAATGTGTGTGTATTAACTATCAAATAACTAAAAGAGAGATTTTATGAAAGGAAAGTTACTAATGTTGGTGGCATGCCTATTCCTTAATATAGGGATGGCATTGGCACAAAGCTCCACGGTCACGGGTGTCGTGATTTCCGGAGAGGA
>CAVIFD010000370.1:0-2261 GCA_963641545.1 bacterium
TCGCAGCGTTGGGCAGAGCGTGCCGGCATCTCGGAAGAGGAACGTGTACGGAAATATCCGTCGATGGAAGAAGCCATGCCGGAGATATATAAGGAGCTGGACGATATACAGACGAAGCTGGAGAACCACTACCGCGACATGCAGGACATGGAGTTCACCGTGCAGGAAGGCAAGCTGTGGTTCCTTCAGACACGTAACGGCAAGCGCACCGGTGCTGCCATGGTCAGGATTGCCATGGATCTCCTGCGTCAGGGCATGATAGACGAGAAGACAGCCCTGCTGCGCATTGAGCCGAACAAGCTCGACGAATTGCTTCACCCCGTATTCAACAAGGAGGCATTGAAGAAAGCCAAAGTCCTCGTGAAAGGCTTGCCCGCATCCCCGGGAGCTGCAACGGGGCAGATAGTGTTCTTTGCCGACGACGCTGCCCTGTGGCATGCCGCAGGCAAAAAGGTTGTGCTCGTCCGCATCGAGACATCCCCCGAAGACTTGGCTGGCATGGCAGTGGCAGAAGGTATACTGACAGCCCGCGGAGGTATGACTTCGCATGCTGCCGTGGTTGCCCGCGGCATGGGCAAGTGCTGCGTGTCGGGTGCCGGCGGATTGAATATCGACTATAAGAAGAAAACGATAGAGGTGGGCGACATCACACTTAAAGAAGGCGACTACCTCTCCATCAACGGCTCCACGGGCGAGATATTCGAAGGTAAGATCGAGACCACGGCAGCCGAGCTTTCAGGCGACTTTGCCGAGCTCATGAAGCTGGCAGACAAATACACCAAACTGCAGGTACGCACTAATGCGGATACACCTCACGACGCAGAGATTGCCCGTGCATTCGGCGCGAGCGGCATAGGTCTTTGCCGCACGGAGCACATGTTCTTCGAAGGTGAAAAGATAAAAGCCATGCGCGAGATGATCCTTGCCGAAGATACCGAAGGACGTAAGAAGGCTTTGAAGAAAATCGAGCCGTATCAGAGAGCAGACTTCAAGGGCATCTTCAAGGCTATGCACGATCTGCCCGTGACGGTCCGCCTCCTCGACCCTCCTTTGCATGAGTTCGTCCCTCACGACCTGAAAGGGCAGGAAGAGATGGCAGAGACAATGGGTCTCTCCGTAAAAGAGATCCAACAGCGCGTCGAGGCTCTCAACGAACACAACCCTATGCTTGGTCACCGCGGCTGCCGCCTGGGGAATACCTATCCGGAGATCACCGAAATGCAGACGCGTGCCATCCTTGGCGCAGCCCTCGAACTGAAGAAAGAAGGCATAGTGGCAAAGCCCGAGATCATGGTTCCGCTCACCGGTATACTATACGAGTTCGAAGCACAGAAGAAGGTTATCTGCGCCGAGGCTGAGAGACTGTTTGCCGAAGTGGGCGACCGCATCGACTTCAAGGTGGGTACGATGATCGAGATCCCTCGTGCTGCCCTCACGGCAAACTGCATTGCTTCGTCTGCCGAGTTCTTCTCTTTCGGAACAAACGACCTTACCCAGATGACCTTCGGCTACTCGCGCGACGACATCGCGTCTTTCCTCCCGATCTATCTCGAGAAGAAGATCCTGAAGGTAGACCCGTTCCAGGTGCTGGATCAGAACGGCGTCGGTCAGCTTATCCGCATGGCAACGGAGAAGGGTCGTGCCATCCGTCCGGACCTCAAGTGCGGCATCTGCGGCGAGCACGGAGGCGAGCCTACTTCTGTCAAGTTCTGTCATAAGGTAGGTCTCAACTACGTGTCTTGCTCACCTTTCCGCGTGCCCATCGCCCGCGTCGCAGCGGCACAGGCAGCGGTTGAAGATTGACCATATTTGTTAAACATGTATTCCGGGCTGCAATGTTCTCCACGTAGGCATTGCAGCCTTTTTCGTGTTACAACAACCGCCGACAAACGCGAATGTTTACCTCTCAAATGGATTGCTCGCCTGTTGTGACACGCTGTTTGAACGCCCAATATATCTCATCAACTTTGAGCACCCGTTGGACTTTCCCTGTGGGGCTTATCTTGATGATATGCGGATGTCCCATATATCGGGGACGGACTGTACGGTTTAGGTAAAAATACCTGTATCCGTTCCGCTCGGCTGTCGTGGGCTGCACAATGTCGCAGCCCTGTTTTGCCGCATGCTGTTTCGCTATTTCGTTGTAATCTTTCATTTGTGCCCGCAAAGGTAGTTGTTATGTCTACTCTTGCGCCCGTTAAACCCAAAGTCAACTTCGATCAGGGTTTCGCCTTACGGTCATCCTTTTCGGAATGTAAGCT
>CAVIFD010000371.1:0-2255 GCA_963641545.1 bacterium
TTTGTGCATTAAGTTTCTTTGGCTTTTAAGGGCTTTTTGGTGTTTGTGCAACTCGACTCTGTGACAAAAAAGTACTTTTTCATCATAGCGCGACTAATCGCTATGACAAAAAACTACTTTACCATGAAAGAACCGGAAGGATATGTGTGTGTCGAAGTCAGCGGGGAGTCTTCATCAGCTCTATCAGCATTCTCAGGGCGGCGGAGGAGGCGGAGCGGATGTTTTCCAACCTAAGAGAGCCGAAACGGAAGCAATGTGAGACGAGCGCGCCCTTGCAGACGGCAGCAATCCAGACCGTGCCGACGGGTTTCTCCTTCGTGCCGCCCCCGGGACCTGCAACGCCCGACGTTGCCACTGCACAATCGCACCCCAGCACGCGCGCGGCACCCGTTGCCATCTGTTCCACCACCTCGCGGCTCACGGCACCATGCATACGCAAGCTCTCCTGAGAGACGCCGAGCACGCGGATTTTCACCTCGTTGCTGTACGACACCACTCCGCCCACGAAATAGTCGGAGCTGCCTGCCACCGAGGTGATCATACTCGCAATCGTGCCGCCCGTGCAGCTCTCTGCCGTGCCCATCGTCAGGTGTCGCTCCCGCAGGAGAGCCCCAACCTTCTCAGCCAAGACAATATTTTCTTCCATGACATCAAATCATATAACCACCCGTGAGAACGGGGCTGCGTCCATCGGGCAGAAATCCCCGTCAAGGTATTTGTAATAGCCCGTGATGGCAACCATCGCGGCGTTGTCTGTAGTGAAGGCAAACTTGGGGATATGCACCTTCCAGCCGTAACGCCGCGCATGATCGAGAAAGGCATCGCGCAAGCCGGAGTTTGCCGAGACACCGCCTGCCACTGCCACTTCCTTTATGCCGAGGTCTTTCGCCGCGCGGCGCAGCTTGTTCATGAGTATGTCGACGACCGTCGCCTGAAGCGATGCGCAGAGGTCTGTCTTGTTCTTCTCGATGAACTCGGGGTCTTCCCGTAGGCGGTCTCTCAGGGTGTAGAGGAAAGAGGTCTTGAGTCCGCTGAAGCTGTAGTCGTAGCCTTGGATATGCGGCTTGCTGAAGGCAAAGGCTTTCGGGTTGCCCTCGTTTGCCAGGCGGTTCACCACCGGACCTCCCGGGTAGCCCAGTCCCATCACCTTCGCACATTTGTCGAAAGCCTCGCCTGCCGCGTCGTCGATGGTCTGACCTATCACCTCCATATTGTTGTAGGCATTCACCTTGATGATTTGCGAATTGCCGCCCGAGACCAGGAGGCAGAGGAAGGGGAACGAGGGGGCATGGTCGTCGTCCGGTGTCTCCTTGACGAAATGGGCAAGCACATGCGCCTGCAAATGATTGACCTCTATCATCGGGATGCCCCGTGAAGCGGCGAAGCCTTTGGCAAAAGACGTGCCGACAAGCAGCGAGCCCATAAGCCCGGGTCCGCGCGTGAAGGCAACGGCATCGATTTCCGACTTGTCGATGCCCGCGCGCCGTATTGCCTCGGCAACCACCGGAATGATGTTTTGCTGATGTGCCCGCGATGCCAGCTCGGGGACCACTCCGCCGTAGGCTTCATGGACAGCCTGGCTTGCTATGACGTTCGACAGCATCACGCCGTCGCGTATTACGGAAGAGGATGTGTCGTCGCACGACGACTCTATTCCCAGTATAGTTACACTCATATATATCCCTGTTTTTTCGCGCAAAAGTAACGATTTCTGTCAGGGGTTTATTGTAGTTTTGCCCGTCAAGAAATAAAGCACGGCTTATCAGAGGACTCAAATACATAATCATCACCCTGTTCACACTGTTCTGGATATTCTACGTGATGCCGTTCATACTGCTGAAGATACCGTATGTGCAACATCGGGTCTCAAGCATTGCCTCGACGGAATTGTCCGGCTATCTCGGCGTGCCCGTAAAGGTGGGGAACGTCAGTGTGGGATGGTTCAACCACATTGTCCTCGACGACCTTTACCTCGAAGACAGGGACGGGAAGACATTGTTTGAAGCGAGTCACGTGGCAGCGGGCTTCGAGGCTTTTCCTCTCTTGAAGGGCAGGTTCGTGTTCACCAGCGTACGGCTGTTCGGCTTCTCCGTCAACCTGAAGAAGAAAACGCCGGACGCTCCGCTTAACCTCAGGTTCGTCATAGATGCTTTCGCCTCGAGAGATACGCTGAAGAAGAACACAAACATCGATTTGCGTTTCAACTCCGTCCTCATCCGTCGCGGCAACATCCGTTTCGATGTGGAGAGCGTGGA
>CAVIFD010000372.1:0-2247 GCA_963641545.1 bacterium
AGAGGTCGCCATAGTCGGCACGGATGAAACGCCCCTCGCGGTCGTATTTCTCCATACCCATACCACGCACCACATTGTCCGGCTCGCGCCGCGTGAGGATTGCCACTCCGCTGTAGCCCTTCTTCTCCGCGCTGAAGAGATAGGATTTGTAGCCCAAAGATTCGAACACCATGGAGGGAAACTGCTCCGGCTGCAGCTTTGTCTCTTGCAAGCAGAGCACGTCGGGCTGTTGTTCTTCGATCCATTCTGCAAGCCCTTTCCCCACGGCGGCACGCAGACCGTTGACGTTGTATGTGATGATCTTCATATTTCTTTTATAACGGATATTCTTCAAAGGCGTAAAGCACGGTGGAGAGGTAACGCTCCCCCGTGTCGGGCAGCAGAGCCACGACTGTCTTCCCCGCGTTCTCGGGAAGCGATGCAAGCTGCGAGGCGGCATACACGGCAGCCCCCGACGAGATGCCGACAAGCAGCCCCTCGGTCCGTGCCAGCTCGCGGCTCGTGCGTATGGCATCGTCACTTGCCACGCGCATGATCTCGTCGACAACCTTTGCGTTGTATGTCTTGGGAACAAACCCTGCGCCTATGCCCTGTATCTTGTGCGCCCCCGCCTTGCCTCCCGAGAGGACGGGCGAGTCTGCCGGCTCCACTGCAACAATCTTCACATCGGGGTTATGAGCCTTCAGCCCCTCTCCCACGCCGCTCACAGTGCCGCCCGTGCCCACGCCGGCAACAAAGATGTCCACCCGTCCCTCGGTGTCGCGCCAGATCTCCTCGGCTGTTGTCCTCACGTGCATGGCAGGGTTGGCAGGGTTCTCGAACTGTTGCAGGATGACTGCCCCCTGTGTCTCATCGCGCAGGGCTTCGGCTTTTGCAATCGCCCCTTTCATGCCTTCCGCCCCGGGTGTAAGCACGAGATGCGCCCCGAGAGCCTTCAAGAGGTTACGCCGCTCCATGCTCATCGTATCCGGCATGGTCAGGACAAGTTTGTAGCCCTTGACGGCGGAGACGAACGCCAGCCCCACGCCGGTGTTGCCGCTGGTAGGCTCGATGATGGTAGCCCCAGGTTTGAGAAGACCTCTCTTCTCCGCGTCTTCTATCATGGCAAGGGCAATGCGGTCTTTCACGCTGCCCGCAGGGTTGAAATATTCCAGCTTGCCGACGAGCTTCGCCTTCAAGCCGTGTTCCTTGTTATAACCGGTGAACTCCAGCAGCGGAGTGTTGCCCACCAAATCGGTCAGTCTTTTTGCTATCCGTGTCATTGTTCTTCCTCTTTTAGTTGTTTTCTTTTTTTTGCGCGGCAAATGTAGTCAAGTAATTTTTCGCGGCGAAAACATAGCAAGAACTGCTATATCCTCCGATAAACTTCTTCGAACGGCAGGCGGCACCGCTCTCCCCATATTCCTTTGTCTCCGTCGCGTATGCCGCAGCACACAGCCATGTTTATCTCAGCCCCGCGCGGCAGCCGAAGCAGCTTCCTCAGCCGGCGGCTGTCCAACCCCTCCAAAGGACAGGTGTCGTACCCTTCGTTTGCCATGGCAATCATGAACGTCTCGGCTGCGAGGGCGCACGACTTATGCGCCACCACCCTCACATCGCCTTCCGACACCTCGCGCACAATCGGGCGAAAGACACCGATAATGCCGGCAAGACATTTCCTCAGCATCCCCAATATGCCGCAGAACCGCGCATAATAAAACGGCATCAGCTTTCCGTAATAAAGCTCGCGGTCTCGGATACGCTTCTTCTGACGTTTCTCGGGACTGTTGCGGCGGATATTCCCCCGCTCGAAATTGAGGACAAACCGCGCGCGGGCCTTGTAAAGGTCCTGCCGCACGACAAAGACAACAATCTCAGAAGCCGTAGCAGCAGCCTTCTGTCCGAGGCAAGCCCGCGTCACCTTCTTCAGCATGTCCGGCGACGTGACGTGATGGAACTCCCACAGCTGCATGTTCGAACTGCTCGGCGCGAGTGTCGCCAGCTCCAAACAATGCCTCACTTTTTCCGCATCCAACGGCTTGTCCGCGTCGTACGCCCGCACCGCACGGCGAAACTCAAGAACCTTTTCCAAATCCATGATCAGAGAGCTATGCGATAGACAGAGAAGCTAAGCGGGCAAAGGGTCACTTCTGCCAACGGAGCGTCAAGCTCCACTTCCGAAACCACGGGCACCACATTGTCGGGCCGGCAGAGCGTGTTCTTCGCCTCAAGGTCGGAGGCGTGAAGCAGCGTCACCGTCCCCTTGTG
>CAVIFD010000373.1:0-2240 GCA_963641545.1 bacterium
GACGTAAGAATCTTTATACGGATCTTGTCGGTTATATCGTAGCCGTTGCTCTTGCGCAGGTTCTGAACACGGTTCACAAACTCGCGCGCCAGACCTTCCTTGCGCAGGCTCTCCGTCACGGTGATGTCGAGGGCAACGGTCAGGCGACCTTCGTTGGCAACCAACCATCCCGGTATGTCTTCCGACACGATCTCCACATCCGAGAGCTCGAGCCTTACAGACTGTCCCTCCACCTGCATGGTAAACTCTCCGGCAGACTCGAAGGCAATGATATCTTCCTGGCTCATCTGCCCGATGGCAGCAGCCAGGCTCTTCATTATCTTACCGTAGCGCGGACCGAGCTTCTTGAAGTCGGGCTTGATACGTTTCACCAGTATGCCGGCGGCATTGTCGACAAACTTCATCTCTTTCACATTTACCTCGCCCAAGATAAGGCTCTTCACAGCCTCAAGGCTTTCCTTCTGATGTGCATCGACGACGGGCACCATAATGGTCTGCAGCGGCTGACGCACCTTTATGTTCACCTTGCGACGCAGGGCAAGCACCATCGACGACACATCCTGTGCCATCTTCATGCGTTCTTCCAGGTCCTTGTCGATCGCGGCTTCACAGCATTTCGGAAAGTCGGCAAGGTGAACGGACTCCACTGTCTCGCGCCCTGTCACGGCAATAAGGTCGCAGAACAACCTGTCGGCATAGAACGGAGCAATCGGAGCCATCAGCTTGGCAACGGTCTCAAGACAGGTGTACAGCGTCTGGTAAGCAGACAGCTTATCATCCGTCATTCCCCCGCCCCAGAAACGGCGGCGGTTCAGGCGCACATACCAGTTACTCAGGTTATCGCTGACAAACTCAGAGATGGCACGCCCTGCGCGGGTGGGCTCGTAGCTGTCGAAATAGCCGTCCACATCCTTCACCAAGGTGTTCAGCAGAGAGAGTATCCAGCGATCAATCTCCGGACGTTCGCCGAGCGGGATGTCCGGCTGCGAATAGTCGAAGCCGTCGACATTGGCATACAGGGCAAAGAACGAATACGTATTATATAGTGTGCCGAAGAACTTACGACGCACCTCGTCCATTCCATCGATGTCGAACTTGATGTTGTCCCACGGCGACGCATTGGTGATCATATACCAGCGCAACGGGTCGGAGCCGTATTCCTCAATCGTGGAGAAGGGGTCGACGGCATTGCCCAAACGCTTCGACATCTTGTTGCCATTCTTGTCCAACACCAATCCGTTGGAGACAACAGCCTTGTAAGCCACGCTGTCGAACACCATCGTTGCTATGGCATGAAGCGTGAAGAACCATCCGCGCGTCTGATCCACACCCTCGGCAATGAAGTCTGCGGGGTAACCCGTGCGGCTGTCGAGTGCTTCCTTGTTCTCGAAAGGATAATGGATCTGGGCATAAGGCATGGAGCCGGAGTCGAACCACACGTCTATCAAGTCTGCCTCGCGCTTCATCGGCTTGCCGCTCTCGGAGACAAGCACCACATCGTCGACATACGGACGGTGCAGGTCGATCTTGTCGTAGTTCGACTTATCATACCGACCAGGAACGAAACCTTTGTCCTTATACGGGTTCGACTTCATGAAGCCTTTGGCAACAGACTTCTCTATCTCGTTATACAGCTCTTCCACCGAGCCGATGCATATCTCTTCCGCGCCATCTTCCGTGCGCCAGATAGGCAGCGGGGTTCCCCAATAGCGGCTGCGGCTGAGGTTCCAGTCCTGAAGGTTCTCAAGCCACTTACCAAAGCGACCTGTTCCTGTGCTCTGCGGCTTCCAGTTAATGGTGTTGTTAAGCTCAATCATGCGGTCGCGGCATGCCGTCGTGCGGATAAACCAGCTGTCCAACGGATAGTAGAGCACCGGCTTGTCGGTGCGCCAGCAGTGCGGATAGTTGTGCACATGCTTCTCGATGCGGAACACGCGGTTCTCCGCCTTCAGCATCATACATATCTCTATATCCAATGTCTCGTCTTTGTCGGTCTTCGCAGGGTCGTAGGCGTTCTTCACGAACTTACCCTGATAGGGGGCATAGGCAGCGGCATCCATACGGCTTGCCACAAACTCAGAATCCAAGTCGTCCAAGAGATAGAACTTGCCTGTCATGTCCACCATCGGGCGGTTGTTGCCGTCCTTGTCCGTCATCATCAATGGGGGCACGCCGGCAGCTTTTGCCACGCGGTCGTCGTCAGCTCCGAATGTCGGCGCAATATGAACAATACCCGTACC
>CAVIFD010000374.1:0-2233 GCA_963641545.1 bacterium
CTATGGTGCCCGCAAAAATGTGTGGACCGTTGCTAAGAACACCTGGGAGAAAGGTTTGACTTATGCATTCCGTGACCGTCGAAACAAAAAGCGCAACTTCCGTGCATTGTGGATTCAGCGTATCAACGCAGCCGCTCGTTTGGAAGGTCTGTCTTACTCGCGTCTGATGGGTGCCTTGCATGCCGCAGGTATCGAGATCAACCGCAAGGTGTTGGCAGATTTGGCAATGAACCATCCGGAAGCATTCAAGGCTATCGTGGATAAGGTAAAATAAGAGATAAGTAATTCTCATATAAAGAGAGGGTCTTCGCAGTGGAGATCCTCTTTTTTTGCTTCGCCCCCCTACCCTATGATTGTGAGGCGGGCAAACTTCAAGAGCAGCTGCTTTTGCCCGAAGTTGGCAAATGAGACCGTTGCCTTTGCATTGCCGCTGTCGCCTTCGAGGGATATGACCACACCGTCGCCAAAGCGGTCGTGGCGCACTTTGGCACCAACCCGCAAGCCCGAGGAAGCCGCTGCCGCAGCATGAGAAGTCGGCGAAGCAGGAGCTGCCGCATTTACCTGCGTCGGAGTACGCCGAGGTTGTGGCGAAGGCGGGAACAGGGAGAGCTCTCTCCTTTGAGGTGCGCGAGACATATCCGACGGGATGTCCAAGAACTGCGCATCGATGTCGCGAAGGAAGCGGCTGGGCGAACACATCGTGCTCTTCCCATTGCGGAAACGGCTCTTGGCGAATGTCAGCACACAGTTCTCCTCGGCACGGGTGAGTGCCACATAAAACAGACGACGCTCCTCCTCCACCCCACGCGGACTGTCTTTCGACATGGACGAAGGAAACAGATCTTCCTCCACGCCGACCACGAACACATTCTTAAACTCCAAGCCCTTGGCACCGTGAACCGTCATCAGGGTCACCTTATCAGCCTGCTCTTCCTTGTCATTGTCCAAATCGGTCAGCAGCGATATTTCGGAGAGGAAATCGGACAGAGAGACCTGCTCGACACCTTCCTCGCGCCGCAGATCGCAAAACTCGGCAACACCTTTCAGCAGCTCCTGCACGTTTTCCCACTTGCTGATGCCTTCGTCCGAATAGTCCAGCGAGAGCGTGCCGGCTATGCCGCTTTCCTTCACCACCGCCGTAGCCATCTCTTCTGCCGAGAGACGTTCATTGTTCCTGATGAAGCCCTCTATCATCTCTCGAAACTCCGTCAGCTTACGCGCCGTGCCACTCCCGATAGATACAGCATAGTCTATCGGCGCACATAAGACGGTCCACAGACTGACACCCCGTTCGGCGGCTGCGGCAGTGAGCTTGCCGACCGTAGTGCCTCCAATACCCCTCGAGGGATAGTTGATGACACGCTTGAGAGCCTCCTCGTCGTGCGGATTGATGATAAGGCGCAGATAGGAAATCACGTCTTTCACCTCCTTACGTTGGTAGAACGACAGTCCGCCGTATATCTTATAAGGTATGCCCCGCTTACGGAATGCCTCTTCCAGGATACGCGACTGGGCATTCGTGCGATACAAGACGGCAAACTCCGAGTAGGCGTATCTCCCGCGCAGACGCATCTCGCCTATCATCGTTGCCACCGAATAACCTTCCTCGTAGTCTGAGTAAGAGGAACGGACGCGCACCTTGCTGCCCTCGTCCTTTTCGGAATACACGTTTTTGAATATCTGCTCCTTGTTCTTATGGATAAGGCTGTTTGCCGCATTCACGATGTTTTGCGTCGAGCGGTAGTTGCGTTCCAGCTTGAAGACGCGGCAGCCCGGGTACAGGTTCTTGAACTGAAGGATATTGTCGATGTTGGCTCCGCGAAACGAATAGATGCTCTGCGCATCGTCGCCCACCACGCAGATATGGCGGTGGTGCTCACACAGCATGCGGACAATCCGGTGTTGCACGTAGTTGGTGTCCTGATACTCGTCGACCAGCACATAACGGAAGATGTCGCGGTACCGATCCAGCACATCGGGGTTATCGCGAAAGAGCCTGTACGTCTGTAGCAGCAGGTCGTCGAAGTCCATGGCTCCCGCCTGCAGGCAACGGCTCTGATAACGTTTGTATATCTCGCAGATCAAAGGCACACGCGACTGAATGTCGTATTGCTTCACCTCGGCAGACTGCCCGTATGCCTCCGCCGTGACCAGCGCGTTCTTGGCATTCGAGATGCGTCCCTGCACCACACCGACGCGATAATCTTTGTCGTCCAACTGCATCTCTTTGATG
>CAVIFD010000375.1:0-2203 GCA_963641545.1 bacterium
GACACCGACAAGTACGTATATATAATAGAGCTGAAGCGCGACCTTGACCCTGCGGTGGCACTGAAGCAGATCGAGGAGAAAGGCTACGACAAACCTTTCCTCACAAGCGGCAAACAAATCATTAAGCTTGGTATCAACTTCTCGTCCGAAACTCGCACCGTCGACGGCTGGCAGATGGCGTAACCCCTCCCGCCCCCATGACAAAAGGACACTGCGGCGGTTACAGCGAGGGGGGAATTGCTTACTTTTGCGCGGCAAAAGGAAAGCATATCAAATGAGGATAATACGTATACTTGGAATACTTGCAGCAGGGATGTTGCTGATGGCTTCTTGCGCCGAGGAGACGGTGATAGAAGAGATGCCTACCAATCCGACAGAGGGGCAGGAGGGTGTGGTGCGCCTCACGCTATGCGGCTCTGCCGGCAAGGCTGCGAAGACGCGCGCCGTGGGCGATACCTTGGCGGGGAAAGCTACGGAGGAGGAGAAGGCTGTAAAGACTGTGTTCGCCGTTCTGTTTAATGACAAAGACACCTCCGGAGAAGGGGAGGACAAATCCGATACATTCTTCAAGGCTGTACGGCTGACAACAACGGCGGGCAACGACGGCAGTCTCTCGACAGAGTTTAATGTCGGTTCGGGTAATTATCAGATATGCTTCGTGGCAAACTCGGGAATGGCACTGACCGCCGGCATTGCGAAGCTGAAGGCGGGTGTCAGTACTGTAGCAGACTTCAAGGCATTGGTGGAGCAACAAGACCCGGCAACGAAGGAGGGCGGTATGTTGATGGTAAGCGACTTTTACGCAGCTGCGGTGATGCCGGACAAAGCAACCGATCTGGGCAGCGTCTCCCTCGAGCGCGCCATGGCACGTATCGACATCGTGAACCTTGCCGACGGCATCACGATAGACAGCGTGAAGTTCGTGAACCGCGCCACACGGTCTGTCCTGATTAGCGACGCTGTAACTACCGAATACGCTACTTTCAGAGACACGACATACAAGGATATGAACCTTGCCGGAAACTCGGGCGGGTCGGCTGCGTGCGAAGCAGAGATCTACTCCTACGAACAATATGGCACGGATGACAACGCCCCGAGTCTGAAGATATATTACAGCATCGGCGAGGACGACTACAGCCACACGATAGAGTTCAAAGACAACGATGACAACCAAATAAACCTCAAACGCAACCGCCTCTATACCGTCAATATCGGTAACGCGCAGGGCAAGCTGACCTTCACGCTGACGGTGGCAGACTGGAACGTCGGGACGGTAATGTACGTGACGAGCGACGAGCTGCTCCGTGGGATAGAGTATAGCAACGCCAAGGTGGGTGATATCATGCTCAGCGACGGTACGCTCGTGAGGTTGGATGGTGACGATACTCTTACGGACGAGCAGAAGGCGAAAGCCATCGGCGTGGTGGCATACCTGTATACGGATGCCGACAGAAGCACAAAAGCCGGCTCTTACGGCTTGGTGATGGCAATGAAGAATGCCAGTGAGAATGTAAGGTGGACTACGTTTGCTTCTTATGTTATCGCGAGAAAGGATGAAACGGTGGGTGCCGCCTACAACTATTCATGTAACGGTTATGAGTTCCTGCAAAAGTTGGATGAATTTTATGTGGAGAAGATGCAAAACCTTATGGTGAAGGAGAACTTTCTGAAAGGGTACTGCCCGCCTTTTTATGCAGCGCTATATACATATCCTGAAACTGTTGCTGTTCCGGACCAGACAACGGGTTGGTACGTCCCGAGTGTAAGGGAGTGGACGGATATATTAGGTGCGCTCGGCTCTCTGACGGTCGCTGATGTTGCGGGTTCAACAAGCGATTCCTACACGAACGCCGGTGGCGCGACGATCTTTACCAAAGTAAACAGCTATATGTCGAAGATGGGAACCGACTACTATGATCCGTTCGAAAGCGGAAACAAATACTGGACATGTTCGGAGTGTAGTAATAGTGATGCTAATAAAAGTGATGCTTATTACTTGGAATACTCTTCTTCAGGACTGGTTATAGGTCATGCCTATAAACAAAACGTTATTGCTCTCACCCGCCTTGTCCTTGGCTTCTGATCATCGCGTTGCAAAACCCCTCCGGATGTGGCGACATTTTCGGAATGCATTCCGAAAAAGAGGCGAGATTTTCGGAATGCATTCCGAAAAAGAGGCGAGATTTTCGGAATATCCCTACAT
>CAVIFD010000376.1:0-2202 GCA_963641545.1 bacterium
GCCCGACAGACGGCAATTCGGTCTCCCTACGGTCGTACACTTGTATGGCAACCACGTCGTGCTTCCTCCCGGCTATTGTCAGAGCATCTTTGAAACCTTCCTTATCTATAAAGTCGGATATGAGAAATGTGGTGCAGCGTTTCTTGATGGCATTGGTCATAAACTTCAAGACCCGGCTGATGTCGGTCTTCGTATCCTCGGGCTTGAAGTCGATAAGCTCGCGTATGATATAGAGAATGTGCTTCTTTCCTTTCTGAGGAGGAATGAACTTCTCTATTTTGTCGGAAAAGAACACGACACCTATCTTATCATTGTTTTGTATGGCTGAAAACGCCAACGTAGCGGCAATCTCAGTCATCATATCCTTCTTCATCTCGTTCACGGAGCCGAAATCCCTACTGCCCGACACATCTACGAGAAGCATAACCGTCAGCTCGCGCTCTTCTTCGAACACCTTGACGTAGGGACGGACGTAGCGTGCCGTCACGTTCCAGTCTATGTCGCGGATATCGTCGCCGTACTGGTATTCCCTCACTTCGCTGAACGCCATACCGCGTCCCTTGAACGCCGAATGGTATTGCCCCGCAAAGATGTTGCGAGACAAGCCTCGTGTCTTTATCTCAATCCGCCGAACTTTCTTTAGTAGCTCACTTGTTTCCATTCTTTCCTTTCTATTTGTGCCTTTACACTGATCCGAGACCTTTTTTCACTTGTAGAAGCCACATCCCGTGGATAAAAACCTCTTCCCGATTTCCGGAAACCCCTATTGAGGGGTGCAAACTCGTTTCCCAACTTCCGGAAACCATTTTGCAAGGGTGTAAAACCGTTTCCCGACTTCCGGAAACCATTTTGCAAGGGTGTAAAGCCTTTTCCGATTTCCGGAAAGCGTTTTGCAAAGGTGTAAAACCGTTTCCCGACTTTGGGAAGGCGTTTTGCAGAGGTGCAGAGGGGTTTCCCGACTTCCGGAAGGTTAAGGCACCTCCACTTTGTTGAGAATTTCGCTTACGACCTCCTCTGCTGTGAGGTTGTTTGCCTCGGCTTCGTAGCTCAAACCGATACGGTGGCGCATCACATCGTGACACACGGCACGTATATCCTCGGGGATGACGTAGCCACGGCGTTTGATGAACGCATAAGCGCGTGCCGCAAGCGCCAGGTTGATGGACGCACGCGGAGAAGCACCGAAAGAAATCATGTTTGTCAGATTTGCCAGCCCGTGTTCCTGCGGGAAACGTGTTGCATACACTATGTCGACTATGTAACGCTCTATCTTCTCGTCCAGATACACTTCGCGAACAACCTCACGAGCTTCCAGTATCTCATTCTTCGTCAACACCGGCTTGATGACAGGCTTTGCACCCGAGATGTTCTGACGGATAATCAGCTTTTCCTCTTCCTTCTTCGGATAGTTTATTATCACCTTCATCATGAAACGGTCCACCTGTGCTTCCGGCAGCGGATAAGTGCCTTCCTGCTCAATCGGGTTCTGTGTCGCCATCACGAGGAAAGGTTTCGGGAGTTGATACGTGTTCTCGCCAATGGTCACCTGACGTTCCTGCATCGCTTCCAGAAGTGCGCTTTGCACCTTCGCCGGAGCACGGTTGATCTCGTCTGCAAGCACAAAATTAGCGAAGACAGGTCCTTGCTTCACCTGAAATTCTTCGCTCTTCTGACTGTATATCATCGTACCGATCACATCGGCAGGCAAGAGATCCGGCGTAAACTGTATGCGACTGTATTTCGCGTCGATCAGCGAAGAGAGGGTCTTGATGGCAAGTGTCTTTGCCAGACCCGGCACGCCTTCAAGGAGAATGTGCCCGTCCGAAAGCAGACCTATCAATAAAGATTCAACCAAATGCTTCTGCCCAACGATTACCTGATCCATGCCCTTCGTAATCATACTCACGAACGAGCTTTTACTCTCAATCCGATCGTTCAACTCACGAATATCCACTGTCTGACTCATAAAATATCTGTTTTTCTTATTTGTTATTCCACCCTGTTTTTTGGCAGGCGCAAAAGTAGAAATGTCAAAGCACTATCTTCCGCTTTTGCAGTTAAATAATACAAACCCAAGGGCGGTGCCGGTCGCTGCAAATCATGCTTTGAATGCCGTGGAGAAGGGTTATAAATCCCCGCTTAGTATTTCCGCTTGACGCGTAGCCGCTTTACGGGTGGAGGTAGGGTTGTGTCGGTCTATAC
>CAVIFD010000377.1:0-2201 GCA_963641545.1 bacterium
GTGTTTAGTGTTGACAACCGCCGTTGTGTAAAAGTTTATATCCTGCCTTTATGTGTAAAGGCGTGAATAATCCGTGTTGACAGTTCGTAATAAACAAAAGACTTCTTTCCTTGCTTAATAAAGGCGGACGGATGTATAGATAAAAACCCATATAACGCAAGCACTTTTTTTAATCTTGTATCCACCTCTTGTCAATATCTTTTCAACGGCGTATACCCGTTGATTTATTCCATACTTTTGCGCCGGAAAGAAATATTCATATGCGCAAACTGAAGATAACGGAGATGAACCGCCTCACGCCGGAGGCTTTCAAGGCAAGCAGGAAGATACCTCTTATTGTTGTGCTCGATCATGTGAGAAGTCTGAACAACGTGGGTTCCGTATTCCGCACTTCAGACGCTTTTAGGGTAGAAGCAATTTATCTGTGCGGCATTACAGCTTGTCCTCCGAATGCTGAAATACACAAGACAGCTCTCGGGGCTGAAGAGACAGTCGGCTGGAAATATTTCAAAGAAACAAAAGACGCCGTTGCAGAACTGAAACATAACGGATACACGGTCTGTGCCGTTGAGCAGGCTGTGGGCAGTGTGATGTTGGATAACCTGACGTTGGATAAGGAAGGTAAGTATGCCATTGTGATGGGAAACGAAGTGAAGGGCATTCAACAGTCGGTTGTCGACAGCTGCGACATGTGCATCGAGATACCTCAATACGGCACCAAACATTCGCTGAACGTATCCGTGACGGCAGGCATCGTCATCTGGGATTTCTTCAAACAGCTGTCATATTAAGTCGCGTTCAACAAGCACGACGACCCGCTCCGTCATGGCATCTTTTCCTTTGGGGTCGTATTCCGTTTTCAGATTGGCTCCGAACATGCCGGCAAAAAGATTCCAAAAGCCCGCCCGAAAACTTCCGAGGTAGGCTTTGAGCAGGTTGTAGCTCGACTGGTTGCACTCTCGGTCTATCAGTTTGATGAGCAGCTTACCCTGCGAGTAAGTCAGCTTTTTCAGTTCGGGCTTATATTCCTTGAACAAGTCTTTTTCCATTTGCTTCAGATGTGCTTCGCGTGCCTTGTCATCAGGAAGCGTTTCCATATACTCATACGTCTCAATAAGTGTCTCGTATACCATCTTGGCATAAGGGAGCGTGCGTTTGACATCCCGCACGAGCTTGTTGTATTTTTCTTTCTGACGTTTGTTTTTGAAGCGCATCTCGGGAAAGATGAACACTTCCTGCAAGGAAACAATAGGAATGGTATCTTTCCCATCAACGTAAGCCCTCTGCACACCTTCGGGAACTGTGTTTATTTTCAGCTTCTGTGCATTGCTTCCAACGGCACAGAACAAAAATAAAATGAGGATCTTATACCACCTTTTCCTTACCATAGGGCGCAAAAGTATATGATTTGCGAGTAGCTTATATTGCTTTCACAGAATTTGACCACCGTCAGATCTCCGGCTCGCCGGCTTCATACAGTTTTTGTAATGGCAAGAGAGCCGGCTCTCCAACTCCATGCAACGTGCATGGGACAGGAGAGCGTGCTCGACAGGTCCATGCAGCTTACATGGGGAAAAAGAGCGTGCTCGACAGCTTCATGCAGCTTGCATGGGGAAAAAGAGCGTGCTCAACAGCTTCATGCAGCTTGCATGGGGAAAAAGAGCGTGCTCAACAGCTTCATGCAGCTTGCATGGGGAAAAAGAGCGTGCTCAACAGCTTCATGCAGCTTGCATGGGGAAAAAGAGCGTGCTCAACAGCTTCATGCAGCTTGCATGGGGAAAAAGAGCGTGCTCAACAGCTTCATGCAGCTTGCATGAAGAAAAAGAGCGTGCTCGACAGTTCCATGCAGCTTGCATGAGAAAAAAGAGCGCACTCGACGGTCCTATTCAATACTGTATGGGTTGTCAGCTCGGTAAGAATCTTTACATTTGCTTCGTTTTGAAAGACAACCAAACGTTTTAGCTATGAAAAAAGTCTTCTTGGTATGTTTCCTGCAGATCGTTTTCTCGTGTTTGTATGCGGCTGACAATCCTCGTCTGCCGGATATTCGTTGCATGGGAATGGGGTTGTGCGGGGTGGTGAACACTCCGCTCTTCAATCCGGCTTTGGTGGGCATGGAAAGCCGCAAATCCATTGGCATAGATTACTTCAACTATTACGGACTGAAAGAACTCGGAACGATGGGTATGGCGTTCAGTTAT
>CAVIFD010000378.1:0-2194 GCA_963641545.1 bacterium
ATATTGGAGGTTGCAAACAGCGACCTGGCAGTGGTTGGTGCCACCGTGGTGGATGCCGGAGGGATGTATATCGTCCCGGGCTTCGTGGCAATGAGCGTGCATGGTGGCGGGGGATACGATTTCCGCACATGCACCGAAGAGGCCTACCATGCTGTGGTGCGTGCACATATCCGATACGGCGCGACGACGATCTTCCCTACGCTCTCGCCGCTTCCCATAGAAGAGATACGCGGGGCTGTTGCCATGTGCGAAAGGGTGATGGCTGAGAAAGACAGTCCCGTTCTTGGTCTGCAGCTCGAAGGTCCGTACCTCAACCCGAAGATGGCAGGCAGTCTGCTGACGGATGCGCTGAAAGACCCTGACCCGAATGAATACCGTTCGCTCCTCGAGAGCACGACCTGCATCAAACGTTGGGACGCAAGCCCCGAGCTGCCGGGTGCATTGGATTTTGCCCGCTACGCCCGCTCGAAAGGTGTCTTGCCTGCCGTGTCGCATACCGTGGCAGAGTTTGGCGACATCAAGGCTGCATACGAAGCAGGCTTCACTCATGCGGCACGTTTCTACAACGCCATGCCGGGGTTCCACAAACGCCGTGAATACAAATACGAAGGAACCGTGGAGAGCGTGTTCCTTGAAGACGGCATGACTGTCGAGGTGATAGCCGACGGCAGGCATCTGCCCTCAACAATCCTCCGCCTGGTGTATAAGCTGAAAGGTGTGGAGCGCACGTGCCTCTCCACCGACGCGCTGAAGTATGCCGCAGGCGGCGGCGAGCCGGACGACCCGCGTATCATCATCGAAGACGGCGTATGTAAGCTGGCAGACCACTCTTCGCTGGTGGGAAGTCTTGCCACGATGGATGTGTTGGTGCGCACCATGGTGCAGAAAGCGGGAGTGCCGCTGGCTGATGCCGTACGTATGGCAACGGAGACGCCTGCCCGCCTTATGGGGGTTGACGACCGCAAAGGCTCTCTGCAACGCGGCAAGGATGCCGACATAGTGGCCCTCGACCGCAAGCTGAATGTCCGTGCCGTTTGGTCGATGGGTAAAATGGTGGAAGGAACGGATACACAGGCTTGACACATCAAAGACATGAAGATCGACGTCTGTTTCTCTCCTGCGCTCTATCCTGCGTATCACGACAGTGAGGCAGTTGTGGTTGTGGTCGACGTGTTTCGCGCAACGACAACCATGGCGGCTGCTTTCTGTGGCGGCGTCAGGAGCATCCGCCCTGTGGCAACGGTGGAGGAGGCGATGGACTACAAAAGGAAAGGTTGGATGGTCGGTGCCGAGCGCAACGTGAAGCGGTGCGACTTTGCCGACTTTGGGAACTCGCCGTTCGACTATACAAGAGAGAAGGTGTGCGGGCACGACATTGCTTTTACCACCACCAACGGGACGCGGGCCATCACTGTGGCAAAGTCTGCATACCGCGTCGTCACGGGTGCTTTCGTCAATCTGCATGCTGTGGCAGACTACTGCCTTGGGCACCGGCGGGATGTCGTTGTGCTCTGCTCCGGCTGGCAGGATAAGGTGAACATAGAAGACACGCTCTTCGGCGGCGCACTGACGGATGTGTTGCTTGCCACGGGCGAATACCGTGCGGCATCCGACGCGGCGGTCATTGCCCGCGAGATGTGGACACTCCATCGCGACGACCTGCCGGCATATATCTCCCCCACGGATCATGCGGCACGACTAAGAGCCAACCACCTTGAGGATGCCATCCCCTATTGCCTGACGCTCGACGCGGCACCGGTTGTGCCCGAGCTGACACAGGAGGGCGGCGGCACTTTGGTTTTGAGAGCAAGCAAATAAGATACACACATGACGAATGACACTGAGAAGATACGCTTCGGCGTTGTCGGGACAAACTTCATAACGGATTGGGTGATTGCCGGAGCATGGCAAGACCCTCGTTTCTCGCTTGAGGCTGTCTGCTCGCGGACCCGGGAGCGTGCCGACGAGTTTGCTGCCAAGCATCATATACCTCACACGTTCACATCTCTCGAGGAGATGGCAAAGAGTCCGCTTATCGATGCCGTGTACGTTGCCACCCCCAATTTTCTGCATGCCGAGCAGAGCATCCTTTGCATGAAGCACGGCAAGCACGTGTTGTGTGAGAAGCCTCTTGCCTCTAACGCAGCGGAGGCAAGGCAGATGATTGATGCCTCGCGCAAATACGGCGTGACAC
>CAVIFD010000379.1:0-2192 GCA_963641545.1 bacterium
ATTCACCCCACAGATTACCCTGCACTGATGAAAGACGAGCCTGTGGAGGTCTCGCCCGACTCCCCGTTGGCACTTATGGCTTTTCAGGAGCGGTTGGAGGAGCTGTGCTGGATAAACGGTGGGATGAGACAGACAGCACCTGCCCAACGTATGAGCGACTTCGTGGGCAAGAGCCTCTCGTCCGACCTTCCCGTTTCTTCCTACACGCCGGGTCTCTTGTCCTCGCCGCTGCATTTTTGGATGCCCGAGTTCGTGACCGACCGCTTGCGTGAAGGTTTTCTTCGTTTCGGGAAGATGTCGAAAGGGTTCTTGACACGTGAGGCAGTGATGATAGGGGTGGAGACGCGCACCTCCTCGCCTGTACGTATCCTTCGCGACGGAGAGACGTGTCGGCACATCTCCCTGAAAGGCTTGTTTCCTTGTGGGGAAGGAGCAGGGTATGCCGGCGGCATAGTCTCGGCAGCCATCGACGGCGAACGTTGCGCCGAAGGTGCCGCAGCTCACATGGGCGTTGTCGTCACTCCACGGTGACACGTATTATCCTGATGTCTTTCTTCGGACGGTCGTAGCTGTCTTTGGGTTGAGCGGCAATGGCATCCAACACACTCCAGCCCTCGACAATCTCCCCGTAGACGGTATATACTCCGTCAAGATGGTGACAGCCTCCGACGGTGGTATACGTCTTGCGTTGTTCCTCGCTGAAGATGAGATGTCCGGGTGTTGCCCGAATCATCGAGTCTATACTCGCGTTGACCTCTGCCACCCGCTTATTGTATTCCCGCTTGTTGCTTTGCCTGAGCAGCTTCAGCTCTGTCGCTATGGGGCGGTAGAACTTGTCCAGTGCCTTGCGTCGTATCTCTTGGTTGCGGATGCGCTCCAGCGTATCGAGCTCTCCGCTGCGATATACCCGTCCTTGCACGATGAAGAACTGCGACATGTCCGACTTCTTCTCCGGATTGACGTCGTCGTTTTGTCGTGGAGCAGCCAGAGCCCCTCTCTTGTGGAAGTGCTCCTCTTTCATCTCGGGCATTATCTCGGCTGATGCGTCACCAAAGCCGCATCGTGCGCCCGCAGGGGCATTCCTCGAGTCGGGCGCACCGCCTTGTATCATAAAGCCACTGATAACGCGCGTGAAGAGCGTACCGTTGTATTCTCCTCTTCGAGCACGACTGATAAACGTGCTCACGTGGCGGGGCACGTCCTCGTAGAGCCGTGCCTTCATTACTCCTACATTAGTCTCTATCCTTACCGTCGTCTCCGTGCTCTGCGCACCCGCGACGTTTGCCGCCAATAGTGCGGCTAATGCCGTTATATATATACGTATCATGTGTGTATGTCTTTCGCGCGCTAAAGGTAGCGCATGTGTTGCTGAACACAAAATAATGCCTACCTTTGCGCGCCCTTACGGGTTTAGGCAAAAAAGATTATTTGGTTTAGGAAGTATGACATGGTTCAATGACTTGTTGTGGGGTGACGGCATAGGGCACTCCATATTGCTGTTGTCGTTTGTAATTGCAGTAGGCATCCAGCTGGGAAAGATTAAGGTGTTCGGCATATCGCTGGGCATTACATTCGTATTATTTGTCGGGATTGTTATGGGGCACTTCGGGTTCACAATGAATCACGAGGTGCTCCATTTTTTCAGGGAGTTCGGCTTGATCTTATTCGTGTATTCCGTGGGAATGCAGGTAGGACCCGGGTTCTTCTCTTCCTTCAAGGAGGGAGGCGTCACGCTGAACATGTTGGCATGTGGTATAGTATTCCTCGGAGTGGCTGTCGCCGTTGTGCTCCACTTCGTCACGGGCATAGAGATGTCCACCATGGTGGGTATCCTTTCCGGTGCCGTTACCAACACGCCCGGTCTTGGTGCGGCGCAGCAGGCATACTCCGATATGCACGGGGTGGCAAACAACACCATAGCGCTTGGTTATGCCGTTGCCTATCCTCTTGGCGTTGTCGGTATAATACTCTCGATCATCTTCATCCGCTACGTCTTCAAGGTCTCTTTCGATAAAGAGAACGAAGAGCTTAACAAGATAGAGGCTGCTCACACGACGGAAGCGAAGCCCATCTCTCTGGTGGTAAAGAACCCGGCTATCTTCGGTAAGACGGTCGGCGAGTTGTCGGCGCTCTTGGAACATCGTGAGTTTGTAATCTCTCGCGTCTGGCACGACGACACGAAGCAGATTGAG
>CAVIFD010000380.1:0-2188 GCA_963641545.1 bacterium
GTTATACCATACCGCAGCCCCCTTTCGGGTGCCGACAAGGGCGTTGCCGTGAGAGACCTTCCCGATATTGTAGCAGTTCACCACCTTACTCCCGTGGTCTACGTATCCGACAATCCCTCCGGTGTTACGGTCGTGCTTGGACGGGAGGGAGCCGGTGTTGTAGCAGTCGTGAACCCACCAAGGATCGCTTTCGGTGGAGTTTCGCAAGGCTTGCCTGCCTAATATCCCGCCAACAAACGAGCCGCGGTCGTCACTCGAGACGGTGCCTCGGTTGCAGCAATATGCCAGTTCTATGTTTTTTTCTTTAGCCACAGCGGATCCGGAATGCCATCCGAAGCGTCCGCATATTCCGCCGACATTGGAGTTGCCGCCTGCTCCTCCGTTTATGTTGCCGTGGTTGGCACAGGAGAAGATTGCCGATTGGGTGATGCTGCCATACCCCAGGATGCCGCCGACACTGCCGCCTCCACTGTTGGTGACGTCCCCGTAGTTGGCTGAGCTGTGTATCTCGTTGCCTTTCGAACCGTTTCCGTCGATAGACCCTACACAGCCGCCTACGTCGTTACGGCCGGTGATTGTCCCTTTGTTGACCATATATTTCAGCCTTGCCTTCTCTTTGTCTCCAACCATCGACGCGTGCCCTATGACGCCGCCAGTGTTTTTCGCTCCTTCAATCCTGCCATAGTTGATGAGATTCTCAACGGTGCCGTATTCCAGACTGAGCAGCCCCACGATGCCTCCCGTGTTTTGGTCGGAGCCATTCGTCACCGTCTTGCCGTTGTTGATGCAATGCTTGATTGCATTGTTGCTGCTACTGAGCACAGCCTGCCCGACAATGCCGCCAACATGCTCTTTGCCGAACACCGAACCCGTAAAACACACGCCCGTGATGGATGAATTGCCGGCATATCCTACGATGCCGCCTATCGACGACCCTACGGTTTGCGACGTTCCTCCTGTGGGCGAGCCCGACGAGACTGTCCCCGAGAAATGGCTCTTGAATTTGTCCGCTTGCGGAATGGCGTAGGTGGTCATGGTGGCGTCGTTGCTTCCTGTTATGCTGCTGTTCTCGGCATACCCGACAATGCCGCCTGCCGCCTCTGCTCCGTAGATGTGCATGTTTGCGTCGAGATTGAAGTTTTCCGCGCTCAATGTCCTGCCTTTGATCCTCCCTGCCGCGCCGCCTGCCGCACTCACGTATGCCACGACAGGAGCGTTGATCAAGCATTTGTTGTCTGCCTTGATGTCGCACGCGAGATAGCCGACAAGTCCGCCCGCGTTTTTGTTGGCTTCGATGGAGAGGTGACCGCCGTTGTATACCTTGGCAACCTGCGAGGCGGACCCTTCTATGCGGATGGTCCCGTCGGAAGCCGTCCCGAAGAACCCGCCCACATTCTCGTTGCCTCTCAAATAGGAGTTGAACTCGCAGTCTCTTACGATCAGCTCTTTGTCTGCGGCATATATGCCCACCAGTCCGCCTACGTTATTGCCGTCGCTGCGTACCGACGCAGCCACCTGCACGCCGGTGATTGTGGAGGCGGACTCGATGCTCATCGATCCGACAAGTCCGCCGGCATTGCCCTCTCGGCTGTATACGACCTTTATGTCAGTGTCCGATTGGGAGATGGAATGAATGAGCGTGACATTGCTGAGTATGACGTACGAATTGTCTATCGCCCCTGCGACGCCGCCGACATTACTGCCCGAAGAGATGATACCTATCACCCCTGTCTCTGCGCCCGGCTCAAGGTTCGTGAAATTGCTTACCACCAGTCTTCCGGAGGCATGGCATCCGACCAGCCCGCCGACATAAGATGCTCCGTTTACGTTTGCATGTATTCGGCAGTTGTTCACGTTCAGTGTGTCTTTGCTTTGTCCGACAAATCCCCCGATATTGTCTCCGCAGTCATTGAGGCTGCCGTTTACCTGCACACCGTCCAACACGACGGTCCCTTCCGTTCTTCCTGCCACTGCGCCGCCGTTTTGAAGTACGCCTCTAATCCCGGCATTGATGGTCAGGCTCTTGATGGTCGCTCCTCCGTACAAGACCTTGAACATCCCGACGTTCCTGTCTCTCTCGGAAGAAGAGCCGGTGTAGTTGATCGTGATGGTATGCCCGCCGCCGTCGTATGTCCCTGCGAAGGAATAGCCGGAATAGTTCCTGCCTGTATAGGAGTCGCTCATCGGC
>CAVIFD010000381.1:0-2187 GCA_963641545.1 bacterium
TATTTTCCATATTGCTCTGTTTTTATGACTTTCTTGCCCGAATGATTCCCATTACCTTTCCCTTGCCCTGTCGTACATAATCCAGCAACGGGCGGTTTGCCGGGCAGGTGTAACTACAAGAACCGCATTCGATGCAGTCGGTGATATGATTCTTCTCAGCCAGATCCCACGCCTTGAACTCGGTGGCTGTCATGAGAAGAGTAGGATTGAGTCCCATCGGACATACGTCGACACATTTGGCACAACGGATACAGTCGCGTGCCGGACGGCGCACAGACTCTTCCCGCGTCATCAACAACACGCCGGAGCTGCCTTTCGTAACCGGCACCTCGGGGCTTATCAGAGCCTTGCCCATCATCGGACCTCCGCCGATGATCTTACCCGTATTCTCGGGTATGCCGCCTGCCGCATCAATAAGTGCACTTATCGGCGTGCCGATACGCACAAGGAAGTTCGACGGATTGGTAACAGCCTTACCCGTCACGGTAACTACACGTTCGAACAAAGGCTTGTTCTTCATCACCGCCTCATACACCGCATAAGCCGTACCTACATTCTGCACGACTGCTCCGGCAGAGATTGGCAGCGCACCGCTCTTTACCTGACGGCGGATGACTGCATCTATCAGCTGCTTCTCGCCTCCTTGCGGATATTTCATCTTCAGAGGCATAACCTCTATTCCCGCATACTCCCCGGACAACTCCTTCATCCGTGCAATGGCATCGGGCTTGTTGCTTTCGATACCGATAACAGCCTTGTCAACACCTACGGCCTTCATCAGCAGCGTGACACCAACAAGAATCTCTTCCGCCTTCTCCAACATCAGCGAGTGGTCGGACGTCAGATACGGCTCACACTCGACGGCGTTGATGATGACAATCTCCGCCTTGCTTCCGGGAGGGGGCATCAGCTTCACCTGAGTAGGGAACGTGGCGCCACCCAAGCCGACAATGCCGGCAGCAGCAATCTTGTCTACAATCTCTTTTGCCGAAAGCGAGCATTCCTTCACGAGTGCATCGCTACGGTCGACAGACTCTTCCCACTCGTCTCCCTCCACATCAATATAGATTGCAGGGCGACGGTATCCGCTCGCGTCAAGAGCATTGTCTATCTTGTTCACTTTGCCGGATACCGACGAATGGATATTTGCCGACACAAAGCCTCCCGCCTTGGCAAGAAGCGTACCGACCTTTACCTCGTCGCCTTTTTTGACCACAGCTTGAGCCGGAGCACCGATATGCTGGCTCAGCGGTATGATAACCTGCTTCGGCGCAGCCAAGGCGGTTATCTTCTTTCCGGCAGACAATTTATTTTCGGGCGGGTGTATACCTCCGATACGAAATGTCCTTAGCATAACCTCTGGATTTTTATTTTTGAGTTGTTTCTTCTGTTGTCTTTGTCTCTGCTGCTTCCGCTTTCTCCTTGCGGGGCGGGAAGTTCAGCTCGTGGATTGCACCTGTCGGGCATACGGCTGCACACTTGCGGCAGAGGCGGCATTTGTTGTAGTCGATGTAAGCCACATTGTTCTCCACCGTGATGGCTTCGAACGCACATTCCTTGACGCACTTGCCGCAACCTATGCAGGCGTTGATACAAGCCTTGCGGGCAACTGCGCCCTTGTCTTTGTTCACACAGCTGACGAAAAGGCGGCGCGACTTCGGTCCTTTCTTACGCAGCTCGATAATGTTCTTCGGGCATGCCTTCACGCAAGCACCGCACGATGTGCACTTGTCCTCGTCCACTTCCGGCAGTCCTGTCTCCGCATTTATACGGATGGCATCAAACGCGCAGGCATTCACGCAATCGCCAAAGCCGAGGCATCCGAACGTACAACCTGTCTCCCCTCCATAGAGCGAGGAAGCAATGGCACAGCTCTGCACTCCGTCGTAACGATTCGTCTTCGGACGGGCCCCGCAAGTTCCGTTACAACGCACAACGGCAACCATCGGCTCCGCAGAGGCAACCTCCATACCGAGAATCGAAGCAACCTTAGCCATCGTCGCAGCTCCACCAACGGGACAAAGCATCCCGTCGAGCGAGTCTGCCTTCACGCAGGCTGCCGCGAAACCTCCGCAACCGGGGTATCCGCAACCGCCGCAGTTGGCTCCGGGCAACACTTCCTGCACCTCGGCGATGCGGGTGTCTTCGTGCACTTCAAACTTCTTGGATACAGCGTAGAGAAGCAAC
>CAVIFD010000382.1:0-2185 GCA_963641545.1 bacterium
AAACCATCACGGGCATCCGACTCGGGAAGCTGCATGAGCAGCTCCACTGCCTTATCGTGATATATGTTCATTCGCGATTCGGCATATTCGATACCTCCGTTTGCTTTGGCAAACTCTATCAGGGCATCAACGTTTGCAGCAGAGAAACTCTTGTCGTGGATTATCTTGAGGAAAGATGCCGCATCCTCTCTCCTTCCCTGCTCCAGGGCATATAGAAGGGGAAGCGTCACTTTACCTTCGCGAATGTCGTTGCCGGTGGGCTTTCCGATATTCGATTCCTTGTAGTAGTCGAATATGTCGTCTTTGATCTGGAAGCAGTATCCAAGGTATTCGCCTGCTTCGCGGCATTTGGAGGTCAACTCCGACGAAGCACCTGCCGAGATGGCACCGATCTCCATGCAAGAGGAAAGCAAGGTTGCCGTCTTTTTCTTTATCACCTGCATGTAGCATGCTTCGTCGAGGATTGTCTCGTCGGCGGTTTCCAGCTGTTTGATTTCACCCTCCGAGAGGTCGCGCCCAAGATTGGACACAATGTTGATGATTTGCAGATTGCCGGTCTGAATGGAGCGAATCAGGGCGGTGGAAAGAACATAATCGCCCACAAGGACGGATATGCGGTTGTCGAAGATGGCATTAAGGGAAGGGACTCCGCGACGTTGCTTTGTCTCGTCGATCACGTCGTCGTGTATGAGAGTTGCCGTATGCAGGAGTTCGAGGAAGACAGCGGCATTGATGGTATGGTCTGTGACCTTCCCGCATGCTTTGGCTGTGAGCAGCACCAGCAGCGGACGGATATGTTTGCCGCCAGTATGCAAGATCTTGTCGATTGCTTCTTGCAGCCGGTGGGTCTCGCTTCGAAGCGAAGCCGCAAACTCGTCGTTAAAACGTTTGAACTCTTCCGCAACCGGATTTTCTATGTTCTTCCTATCTTCCATAATGCGCTTCAAAGACGCGCAAAAGTAGCAAAAAGTATTCGGCAGACGAGTTTTTTAGTACATTTACCGCCCTTAGTCACCCTAAAACGTATTAAACAGATGAAACTACTCCTTGTCGATGCGTACGCGCTGATTTACCGGTCGTATTACGCATTTCTGAAAAATCCGCGAATCAACTCGAAGGGTATGAACACCTCTGCCGTCTTCGGGTTCATCAACAGCCTGGAAGACGTGTTTCGACGTGAAAACCCGACGCATGTTGCCGTTTGTTTTGACCCGGGCGGACCAACGTTTCGCCATGAGGCGTACGAGCAGTATAAGGCGCAGAGGGAAGAGACACCGGAAGTGATCCGGCAGTCTGTCCCCATCATCAAGAATATTATCAAAGCCTATCGCATCCCGATACTTGAAGTTGATGGCTACGAAGCCGACGACGTGATTGGCACCATTGCAGGGCAGGCAGAGCGGGAAGGGTTCGACGTTTATATGATGACACCGGACAAGGACTACGGGCAGTTGGTGACGGAACACGTGTTTATGTATCGCCCCAAGTTCGGAGGCGACTACGAGGTGATGGGAGTGCGTGAAGTCCTCGACAAATATTCGTTGGCGCAGGTCAGTCAGGTGATCGACCTCTTGGGATTGATGGGCGACAGTTCCGACAATATCCCCGGGTGCCCGGGTGTCGGGGAGAAGACGGCGCAAAAGCTGCTTGCCGAGTTCGGCTCCATCGAGAACCTGCTCGACAACACCGACAAGTTGAAGGGTGCCCTCCGGAAGAAGGTGACGGAGAACGCCGAGCAGATACGTTTCTCCAAATTCCTCGCAACAATCAGGACGGACGCTCCCGTGAGGTTCGATGCCGGGCAGTGCCAACGGAAGGAAGCAGACAATGCGCGGCTCGTGGAGATATACACCGAGTTGGAGTTTCGCGGATTCATCAGTCGCATCACCGGCGAAAAGAAAGCACCTGCAGCTCTGCCGAAGGCTCCTGTTCAAGGCTCGCTCTTTGATTTATTTGCGTCCGAGGGGACAGCTGCGCCGGAATATTCCACTCTCGCGGACTTGAGCAGCACTCCTCACAACTATAAGACGGTTGTAACAGAAGAAGATAGACGGCAATTGGGACAGTTTTTGGAGGGTCTGGAATTCTTCGCTTTTGACACGGAGACGGACGGTCTCGACCCGCTGACTGCCGGAATTGTCGGGATGTCGTTTGCCCTGAAGGAGGGAGAGGCTTGGTATGTACC
>CAVIFD010000383.1:0-2168 GCA_963641545.1 bacterium
CATACGAGCATGTATCGGAAGTGGAGACTTCGGTAAGCAGTGACGGCTCGTTCTCTTTCAGTTTCATTCCCCAAAAAGATGAACGGAAGGACTATGCCTACCAAGCATATCTCATATCCGTCATGCTAACCGACTCCAACGGCGAAACACAAGAAGAAACGACTTCCGTAACCGCCGGGGAAAGCAGCATCATACTAACAGGCAATCTTCCGGAGCGCGCAGTGCGGGAATCTGTGTGTATGACCATCTCGGCAAAGACATTGAATAATAATGAGACCATCACCACAGACGGTCGCTACACTATCCATCAGCTAAAGGACAAAGCAACATCATCAGAGAAAGAGGACGATAATAACGACTCATACGAAACGGGCAGGGTAATGGCTACCGGCTGCTTCACCTCCGGTAAGGAAATAGACCAAGCAGTGCTTCGCAATCTGCCTTCGGGCCGCTACCGTATAAGCTTTGAGGCTGCGGATTCGAAAGGACGGCTTGCCACCGGGGAGCAATGCTTCATATTGTATAGTCTGCACGACAAAAAGCCACCGATAAACACACACGTCTGGTTACCCAATGAGAAGGTCTGCTGCCAGGCAGGCGAGGAAGCGGAAGTGACGTTCGGAACTTCCGACAAAGACGTGTATGTGCTCTACGAACTATTTCACGATGGCATTTGCGTCTCACGCGAACGTATTGTGATAAACAACGAGAACCGCCTTTTCCGTATTCCTTTCAAAGAGGATTACGGGGATGGCATTGTGGCAACGTTCACCTTTGTCAAAGATGGGGAGCTTCATAAGGCGCAGACCGAAATTCAGCGGCGACAGCCGGATAGGAAACTGACCATAGTGCCTACAACCTTCCGCAACCATCTGTTGCCCGGCGGCAAAGAGACTTGGACGTTCCGCATACAAGACGCCGACTCCGCAGCAGTGACTGCCGAGCTATTGGCAAGTATGTACGATGCATCTTTGGATCAAATATTGCCCGGCGGCGCACGTGAATGGAATCTATCCCCATGGCGTACAATCTATCTGCACGCACCCACATTCAGCAGTGGAGCAGGAATGGGCAACCGATCTTCGTATGATGCCGGCGAGCCACGCTTTACAGATGTCCCGGAATATCAGTACGACCAATTGAATTGGCAAGGCGTTATGGATGATAGTAGGCAACAGCAACGTTTCGGGCAAGGCCTTATGCTGAAGTCTATGGCAGCCACAGCAATGCCGGAAGCAGAAGAAGCCAATACTGCCGACAACAGCAATCAGCCGGAGACACAAATACGGAAAGATTTTAGCGAGACGGCATTCTTCTATCCGTCGTTACAGACCGACAATCGTGGCGACATAACCATGCAGTTTATATTGCCGGAGAGCAATACAACATGGAAACTGCAAGCCTTAGCCCATACAACAGACATGAAGTGTGGACTACTGACAAGGGAGGTGGTTAGTAGCAAACCTCTTATGGTCTCTCCCAACCTTCCACGTTTTATGCGCGAAGGAGATGAGGTGACCATCAGCACACAGGTAATCAACCACTCCCGGGCAACCATTTCCGGAGAGGTTCGCCTCGAACTGTTCAACGCAGCGACCAATCAACCCTTAGGCAATCTGTCCCAACAACCGTTCATGTTGTCTGCAGACAGCATGACAACCGCTTCGTGGACATTCCACGCACCAAGTGTTACGGGTCTCGTTGGATGTCGTATAGTTGCCGAATCAGAATCGGGCTGCGACGGAGAGCAACATCTCATCCCGATACTCTCCAACCAAATACTGATAACAGAAAGCACACCGATATTCCTGACAGATACCACACAGCAGATTATCCGCCTGTCTGCAACAGGTAACCGCCATCCGCACCAAACAACGATAGAACTGACTGCCAACCCTGTTTGGTATGCCATACAAGCGTTACCGGTGTTGTCGCAACCGACCTACGACGATGTTGTTTCTTGGTTCGCTTCCTATTATAGCAATACGTTGGCCAACCGTATCGCCACGGCTAACCCACGTATACAACAGGTAATCAGTCAATGGAGAGCAGAGGGCGAAACCTCTGCCACTCTCTATTCGAACTTGGAAAAGAACACAGAACTAAAGAATATACTGTTGGAAGAAACGCCTTGGGTGTTGGCGGCCAAAGACGAAACAGAGCAGAAG
>CAVIFD010000384.1:0-2159 GCA_963641545.1 bacterium
AGATAAAGACACGTATGCTGCGCGGTAAGGAGATTGCCGAGCAGATCAATATCCTTGGCGACGACGGTGTCCCTGTGGAATATCACGTCACCTTCTGGAAATCCGAGCTTATCGACTTTGTGATATTGCAGCAGGATGCGTTCGACGCGATCGACGCGGTGACGCCTCTGGCACGTCAGGAGTTTATGCTCGATAAGGTGGTGAAGATATGTCACGCGGAATTCCGCTTCGACACCTTCCTCGAGGTAATGGAGTATTTCAAACAGATGATCAATATCTTCAAGCAGATGAACTATTCCGAATACGAAAGCGACCGGTTCAAGAAGTTCAACGACCGGCTCGACACCCTGCTTGCAGAGCGTATGGATAAATAACAGGAACGTATCATGGCAAAAGCATTTCAAAAGATTTACACGAAGATTACCCGGATCACAAAGGCTACCTGTTCGCTGAAGGCAACGGGAGTGGGGTATGACGAGTTGGCTTCCGTAGACGGCAAGCCGGCACAGGTGGTAAAGATTATCGGCGACGAGGTGACACTGCAGGTGTTTTCCGGTACGGAGGGCATACGCACTAATGCCGAGGTGGTGTTTATGGGCAAGGCTCCGACGCTGAAGGTCGGCGACCGATTGGCAGGGCGTTTCTTCAATGCCTATGGCGACCCTATCGACGGTGGTCCTGTTCCGGAGGGGACAGAGGTGGAGATTGGCGGACCGTCGGTAAATCCCGTCCGTCGTAAGCAGCCTTCGGAACTTATTGCCACAGGTATTGCCGGCATCGACCTCAACAATACGCTGGTGACGGGTCAGAAGATCCCGTTCTTTGCAGACCCCGACCAGCCGTTCAACCAGGTGATGGCGATGGTTGCCCTGCGTGCACAATCGGATAAGATCATCCTCGGAGGAATGGGTATGACGAACGACGACTACCTGTTCTTCAAGAACACATTCAGCAACGCAGGTGCGCTCGACCGCATCGTGAGCTTCATCAACACGACGGAAGACCCGTCGGTGGAACGTATCCTTATTCCTGATATGGCTCTTTGTGCAGCCGAATATTTCGCTGTGCAGAAGAACGAAAAGGTGTTGGTCCTGTTGACAGACATGACCAACTATGCGGATGCATTGGCAATCGTGTCGAACCGTATGGATCAGATTCCGTCGAAAGACTCCATGCCCGGCTCGCTTTATTCCGACCTGGCGAAGATCTACGAAAAGGCGGTGCAGTTCCCCGCCGGAGGCTCCATCACGATCATTGCCGTGACGACCCTTTCCGGCGGCGACATCACTCACGCCGTGCCGGATAACACGGGTTACATCACGGAGGGTCAGCTCTACCTGCGTCGCGACAGTGATGTGGGTAAGGTTATCGTCGACCCGTTCCGAAGCCTGTCCCGTTTGAAACAGTTGGTAACGGGCAAGAAGACGCGCGAGGATCATCCGCAGGTGATGAACGCAGCCGTGCGTCTGTATGCCGACGCTGCCAATGCAAAGACGAAGATGGAGAACGGTTTCGACCTGACGGACTACGACAACCGTGCGCTTGCCTTTGCAAAAGACTATTCGAAAAAGCTGTTGGCTATCGACGTAAACCTCGACACCACGGAGATGCTCGACGTTGCGTGGAAGTTGTTCGGCGAATACTTCAAGCCGGCGGAGGTGAACATCAAGCAGGAGCTGATAGACAAATACTGGAAGGAATAGGAGAGGTATGGCAATAAAGTTTCAATACAACAAGACCTCTCTTCAGCAGTTGGAGAAGCAGCTGAAGATACGCGAGCGTTCCCTGCCGACAATCAAGAGCAAGGAGAGCGCGTTGCGTATCGAAGTGAAGCGCACCAAGGATGAAGTGAGAGATTTGGAACTTCAGCTGGAAAAAGAGATTCAGAGCTACGAGAGCATGGTGGCTTTGTGGAACGAGTTCTCTCCCGAACTGATAAAGGTCAGGGACGTGACGCTCTCGGCGAAGAAGATTGCCGGCGTGATTGTCCCTATCCTTGGCGACATTCGGTTTGAGATAGGGCGATACAGTCTCTTCAATTCCCCTGCCTGGTTTGCCGATGGTGTCGAGCTGCTGAAGAAGCTGGCGCGAACGGGCATTGAGGCAGAGTTCTCGGAAATGAAGCTGGAGCTGCTCGAGCATGCAAGGAAGAAGACCAC
>CAVIFD010000385.1:0-2136 GCA_963641545.1 bacterium
GTCGTTCGCTTCGCTTGGCGGTAAATACCTGCGGTTGGATTTGAACCAACTAGGTTAGTGTCATGCCCGACACACAAAAAAGGGGATGACACACAAGATGACACCCCCTTCGGCATTGTTTTATCAAAATCTCAGTCTTTCAGCTTAGCGGAGAGGAACTCGCGGTTGAGGCGGGCGATGTTGCTGACCGAAATGTTCTTCGGACATTCCATCTCACAGGCACGCGTGTTGGTGCAGTTACCAAAGCCCAGCTCGTCCATCTTTGCAACCATAGCTTTCGCGCGGCGGGTAGCCTCGACCCGTCCTTGCGGCAAGAGTGCGAGCTGGCTGACTTTCGCGGAAACGAACAGCATAGCCGAACCGTTCTTGCAGGCAGCAGCGCAGGCACCACAGCCGATGCAGGCAGCTGCGTCCATTGCCAGATCAGCATCAGCCTTGGAGATGGGAGTTGCGTTGGCATCAGGCACGCCGCCGGTGTTTACCGACACAAACCCTCCTGCCTGGATGATCTTGTCGTAGGCATAACGGTCGACCATCAGGTCGCGTATCACAGGGAAGCCCGCGGAACGCCACGGCTCGATGGTGATTGTCTCGCCGTCGTTGAAACGACGCATATACAGCTGGCATGTCGTTGCACCGGTTGCCGGTCCGTGCGGATGCCCGTTGACATACAACGAACACATACCGCATATACCCTCGCGACAGTCATGGTCGAAAACGACAGGGTCTTTGCCTTCGTTAATCAGTTGTTCGTTCAGGATATCCAGCATTTCCAGGAAAGAAGTGCCCTGGTTGATGTTCTTCAGCCGGTAAGTTTCGAAGTGTCCCTTCTCGTTCGGACCTTTCTGACGCCAGACTTTAAGCGTGATATTTATGTCTTTATCCATGATTCTGTTTTTTTGAAATTGTTACTTCTTGTAGTTACGTGTCTGAGGTACCACGAATTCGTAATTCAGATCTTCCTTCAGCATGACAGGGTCTTTGTCGTCGCCTTGATATTCCCAGCAGGATACGTACATGAACCGGTCGTCATGACGGAGAGCCTCTCCTTCCTCGGTCTGATGCTCCGTGCGGAAGTGCCCGCCGCAAGACTCGGCGCGGCTCAATGCGTCGCGTGCCATCAGTGTACCGATCTCGATGAAGTCTGCCAAGCGCAGAGCCTTCTCCAGCTCGATGTTCTGATCAACGGCTTCACCCGGGATATGTACGTTTGTCCAGAATTCCTTCTTCAGATCTTTCAGCTTCTCGATAGCCTCCTTCAAGCCTTGTTCGTCGCGAGCCATACCGATATGCTCCCACATGATATGACCGAGCTTCTTGTGGATGGAATCGACAGACTCCTTGCCCTTGATGTTCATCAGCTTCGCGATACGGTTCTTGATGGCTTTCTCAGCCTCCACAAACTCGGGCAGGTCTGTGCTGAAGCGCGGAACCTGAATCTGGTCGGAGAGATAGTTCTGAATGGTATACGGCAACACGAAGTAACCGTCTGCCAAACCCTGCATCAGGGCAGATGCGCCCAAGCGGTTGGCACCATGATCGGAGAAGTTTGCTTCGCCGATGGCGAACAGACCGGGTATGGATGTCTGCAATTCGTAGTCTACCCACAAGCCGCCCATCGAATAGTGCAGTGCCGGATAGATCATCATCGGCGTTTCATACGGATTGTCGTTGGTGATCTCCTCGTACATGTCGAACAGGTTACCGTATTTAGCCTTCACAACATCCTTGCCCAGACGTTCGATGGCTTCCGAGAAGTCGAGGAACACAGCCAGACCCGTGTTGTTCACGCCATAGCCTGCGTCGCAACGCTCCTTTGCAGCACGTGAAGCCACGTCGCGCGGAACCAAGTTGCCGAACGCCGGATAACGACGCTCCAGGTAGTAGTCGCGGTCTTCTTCAGGGATATCCTTTCCTTTCTTCGTCCCCGCTTGCAGAGCCTTGGCATCTTCAATCTTCTTCGGAACCCAGATACGACCGTCGTTACGCAACGACTCGGACATAAGCGTCAGCTTCGACTGATAGTCGCCATGCACCGGAATACATGTCGGGTGAATCTGTACCAAGCAAGGATTTGCGAAGTAAGCTCCCTTCTTGTAGCACTGCCATGCAGCAGAGCCATTGGATGCCATTGCA
>CAVIFD010000386.1:0-2132 GCA_963641545.1 bacterium
GAGGCGTGCCCTCTTCCCTAACCCTTTGGCAACAGCCCGTGCCAGTTCAATCCCGCTGCCCACGGCAACGACATCGATGTCTTTCGATTTACGATAAAGAAAAATGTCTCTGACATAGCCGCCGATGACGTAAGCCTCCGTGCCGAGGCTGTCTGCTGCCTCTGAGATGATATGAAACGGCTTTGAGGATATGTGATTTAGAATGTGTTCCTGATCTATGTACATTGGTGTTGTCCGCTTGAAGCGTTGAGCGCGCAAAGATAAAAAATATATCTTTGTCGGCTGAACAAATAAGACAGACGACATGAAGAAGTCAGTGGTATGTATTGCGCTTGCAGCCGCAACGTTGGCGGCTTGTAACAATGCAGAGAAGGAAGCCCGCGGGCGGCTCGAGGATGCCCGCAGCATGTATGAACATGGCGAGTTTTTCGCGGCAAAGAGTGAGATAGACACCATCCGCGCACTCTATCCGAAGGAGTTTAAGGTGTTGAAAGAAGGTCTTTCGCTTATGCGGCTCATCGAGCTGAAGGAGGCGGAGCGGACCATCGGCTACTGCGACAGCCTTATCCCCATCAAGGAAGAAGAGGCAGAGGGGCTGAAGAAAGGTTTCGTTTTCGAGAAAGACAGCGCGTATGAAGAGATTGGCAACTACGTATGGAAACAGCAGACGGTGGAGCGCAACGTGCAGCGTTGTTATATCCGCAGCGGAGTGAACGAGAAGGGCGAGATGTATCTTGCCAGCGTCTTTTATGGCGCTGGGCCTATCAACCATACGGGCATCAAGGTGAGCACGGGCGACGGAGGGTATGCCGAGACTGCGCAGGTGGCGTACGACGGCGGACTGAACTACCGCTTCGAGGACCTTGGGAAGACAACCGAGGTTGTCACGTACAAAGGAGAGAAAGGCATCGACGCGATGAAGTTTATCGCAGACAACGCGAAGGAGCGCATCCGCGCAGACTACACCGGCGGCAAGCCCTACGTTATATATGTTGCCGAGGGCGACAAGAAAGCCATTGCTGCCACGTTCAACCTGGCGGCAGTGCTGAGCGACCTTGAGACGCTCCGAAAAGAGAAGGATAAATCGACAAGACGCATCGCCTATCTGAAGAACAAACTGGAAGGCGCGCCGGAAGAGTAAGAGGATACGATAGGAGGATAAAAACGAAAGCACAACCCCGTGGCGGGGCTGTGCTTTCGTTTTATGGGTAAGGACGCTGTCCTTTTACTTCACTATCACCTTGTATGCTTTGTCGCCTTCGACAGAGATAATCAGCACGCCTCTTGTTGCGGAGATCGTCTCGTTGTCCGACGAGAGGAAGCGCGAGCCGACGGTCTGACCAAGGATGTTGGACAGTACAACTCTCTTGCCGCCTGCGCCGCGGATCTGAAGCTCACCGCTACCGCCAATCACCTTGATTGTCTCCGGTGCTTCTATTGCTTCGTTGGCAACAGGTGCGGATGTCTCTGCCAAGGAGAACTCGATGCCTGAGGCAGACATGACAACCACGTTGTTGACAATACCCACGTACGGATACTTCACGCTGTTGGTGATGTCGTTCACCTCCTGCTGGCTTTCCAACAGGCAGTCGCCGCTTTCCTGCAGTTTCAGTGCCCACAGAGCCGGATTGTTGAGGCTGTCTTTCATCGTCTCGATGGTGTCGTTGGCGATGAAATGTACGCGGTATCTTTCCTCATAAGTGTACTTGTCTTTGTTTGCTGCCACGGATGCTGAGTCTTTGCCCGGCACCATGTAGTAGCGCGTCTGCACTGCCTCAGCCTTGGTTGTCTCGCTCGGCATCACGGTGGTGATGAAATAGAGCGGGCGTTCTGCCGTGGAGGCGTCGGACTTGATGAGCTTCAGGCTGAAGTTGTCTTTCTCGTAGGTGGACTTGAGTATCTCCTGTCCTTCCGTCTTCATCTCGGCAAACAGCGTCAGTGTGTTCATCGTAAGCGATTTTGCATCCGAGGTGAAACGTTGGTAGCTTGTCTCCCGTGTGTCGTATTCCGGTGCGTCCATCTCCACGAACTTGAAGTATGCCGGCGTATTGCTAAGGATCATGTTCGACGACGAGAGGTCGGCAGTGATATACTTGTAGCCGTCCGTAGCTGTCGTAACCTCCAAGCTATAC
>CAVIFD010000387.1:0-2115 GCA_963641545.1 bacterium
GAGTGTAACAGTAAATGTGAAGAGTATGGAAGTACCTTTTGTGTTTGGGAAAATAGCCAACGGCAAGGATTTTACCGACAGGACCATAGATGCAGAGAAACTGAGAAGCAACTTTCGCGGTTTGGTGAATACCATCATCATATCGCCGCGAAGATGGGGGAAAACGTCACTTGTCAATCATGCCCTGGAGCAGATGCGCGACGACAAAAGCTATCTTATATGTAAGGTTGATATCTTCAATTGTCGTACAGAAGCTCAGTTTTATCAGGCCTACGTCAATGCCATATTAAAGGCTTCTTATTCCAAAATGAATGAGTTTCTGGAGGCGGCGAAAAAGTATGTGGGTTCTTTCGGACCGAAATTGACATTGAGCGATAGCAGTCTGCAATATGAACTTGCCCTTGGCGTAGACTTCAAAGACAGGCAATATTCGTGTGACGAGATTCTTGATCTACCACAGAAGATAGCTGTGGAAAAAGGGAAGAAGTTTATAGTTTGCATTGATGAGTTTCAGAATGTGAACACTTACGACGACACTTTGGGCTTTCAGCGCAAGCTTCGTTCGCATTGGCAGACTCACGACAAGGTGGGGTATTGCATGTTTGGGAGCAAACGCCATATGTTGCTCGATATCTTCAGCAATTACGAGATGCCGTTCTATAAGTTTGGCGACATCATGTTTTTGGATAAGATAAGCGAGGAAGATTGGGTGAAGTTTCTTGTGGCTCGATTTGAGAATACAGGTAAGAGTATTTCGGAAGATGCAGCTCGGGATATTGCGCGAAAGATGGAATGTCATCCGTATTATGTACAGCAATTGGCACAGTTGAGTTGGCTCAGAACTCGGAAAGCGTGTGATTGTATGATTGTGGACGAGGCTTTTGAAGCCTTGGTGGGGCAGCTCAGTTTGCTTTTTGCCAATATCGTTGATACGTTGACGGCTAAGCAGATTAGTTTTTTGCTGGCAGTGTCGAATGGCGAGAAGAATTTCTCGTCTCATGACGTGCTGACCAAATACAATTTGGGTACATCTGCCAATATCAAGAACCTTCGCAAAGCCATGCAGGATAAGGATCTCATCGACGTGATGCCTGATGCTGTGATGATGCAGGATCCTGTATTTGCTCATTGGCTGCGGAAAGTGTTTGTGAGGAGGCATTGACCTGTATGAGGCGCAGAGTAAGGTTGTGGACATAAAAACTCTACGGCCGGATCTGGCAGAGGACGTGATGCGTGGGGATTGCCTTGTTTGTCCGTCTGAACGACGAGAAGACGCAGTTTCTGTTTGATGGGGATTGCGACACGTGGGTTACCGGTATGGCGCAGGGCGTGTATACCTCTGATGGCGACAGCCTGACGTTGGATGTGGAAGGCGGTAGCGGATGCGTGCTGTTTCTTTCACGAATGAATTGATTTAAGAAACAAGAATAAAGAACATAACAGAGATGATTACACGACGTGATTTTATAAAGGTGACGGTTGCCGGTGGAGCACTGGCTTCCGTGGGTAATGTGACGGATGCAAAAGCGGCAATGCAGAGGGTTGTCCCCGACGAAGGCTTTTGCCATGAGAGTGCACGCAAGATACCGGTGATGGCAGAGGCTGACATTGTCGTTGCGGGTGGTGGTTCGCGTGCCATAGCAGCAGCGGTGGCAGCGGCAAAACGGGGCAGCAGGGTTTTTCTGATAGGCTATATGCCTTATCCGGGTGAGGATATATGCGGCTCGCATCTCTATGAGCGAGTAGCGGGGGAGAAGCCTCAGACCGCGCTTGCCCGCAAGATCTTCTCGGGGAAGAATCTCCCTACGCCGCTTCATGTGAAGAAGACGCTGGAAGACGAGATGATAGACTGCGGCGTGAGGTTTCTTTACAGCAGTTATGTGACGAATGTGCTGACTGATGCGAGGGGTAATCTTGCAGGGGTTGTGATTGTGAGCCGTTCGGGTAGGCAAGCCATCCGTTGCAAGGCGATTATCGACGCGACGCACAATGCCTCCGTAGCTGCGTTGGCAGGAGCGACGCGTAAGCCGTTCGTCGCCGGAGAGCAGGAGTTCTGTTATACCGTTGTGGGGAACACCAAGAAGGAGGCACCGGAGATTGTCCGCGTCGAAGAGC
>CAVIFD010000388.1:0-2103 GCA_963641545.1 bacterium
GGCTGAGGTGTGCCCTGCCGAAACGCAAGAGGAAGCCCCGTCTGTGCCGGCAGCCGGAGACCAACAGCATCAGGCAGGCTGTGAGCCGTGCCGGAAGGAGGTTTGCCGCGTCGTCGAGCCGTGCGGCAGCCTTGCCGAAGTCCTCATACCGCTTGTTTCTGTATCCTATCATCGAGTCGAGCGTGTTGATCATCTTGTATGCCATCATCCCCGGAAGCCCGAGCAAGCCGAACCAAAACATCGGGGCAACCACTCCGTCGCTAAGGTTTTCTGCCAACGTCTCGAGGGCAGCGGCGCGGATCTCATCGGGGGATAAGTCTGCCGTGTCGCGCCCTACAATGCGGCTGACCTGCCTGCGTCCTTCCTCCACGCTGCGGTCCACTGCCTCGAAGACTGCCCTTACTTCCGCTATCAGTGTCGTGCCTGCCAGGCAGTAGAATACACCGATGCCGACCACGGCGGCATACAGCAGGGTGTGGACAGAGCCGGCAAGACGGAGCAGTCCGCATACAAGAGCGTAGATGCCACAGACGAGGGTGAACGTCAGCATTGCACCCTTGCAGAAGCGATGCCCACCACGGTTGAGCTTCTTCTCCCCAAAAGCGATGCATTTCCCGAACCACACAATCGGATGAGGCAACCACGCGGGGTCTCCAAGCAGGCGGTCTGCCAGCCATCCGCCAAGGAATGGAACGACCTTGAGTAAGTATGCTGATGGTATGGGCAAGTACATATGTGCGTCCGTTTGAGGTGCAAAAGTAGGGATTTGTGCTGTTCTTCGTTTGGCGGGTTTATGAATAAATATCTACTTTTGCCGTATGCTTGAAATAGGAATACACATAGAACGATTGTTGTTGGAGCATGATTGTGTGGTTGTTCCCGAGTGGGGAGGATTCGTGCTTCAGGGCGTGTCGGCATCATACGACGAGAAGGAACATCTGTTCTTCCCTCGCCGAAAAGAAGTTGTTTTCAATGCCACGTTACGGCACAACGACGGGCTGCTTGCGGAGTCGTACATGCGAGAGAACAAGGTGGATTACCGCCGTGCGCAGCTGATGGTGGAAGAGGACGTGGCAAAGATGAAAGCCGCCTTGCAGGAAGAGAAGGTCTTGCCGTTGGGTGCGCTTGGTGCCTTTAGCTTGGGGCAGGAGGGGCAGGTCGTTTTCCATCCCGGGGAGACGGTTGTGCTCAATGCCGGTTCGTACGGTTTGGAGCCGTTTGGCTTCCCCCGTCTTCAGCCAAAGCACTACGACGAGGAAGAAGACACGGTATATATCCCTATCAGCAGAAAGTTTATTCGCACCGCTGTGGCTTCGGCAGCCGCCATCGCCTTGTTCCTCTTGGTGTCCACTCCGGTAAGGGATGTTGAGATGTCTTCCTATACTGCGAGTTTTGTCCCGATGGAGATGACCGTAGGAAGCGTTCCCGCGGCGAAGCCGGCTGAGATGGTGGATGCAGCGGCAGAGATGTCCGTGGCAGTGGCTGCGGAGGTGAAGAAGGAAACGCCTCGGGAGATGCCCTCCGCTGAGCCTGCGAAGAAGATGTATTATATCGTGATAGGCAGCTTCCCGACGGAAAGCGGGGCTCGCAAGTTTATGGCAGGAGTAAGTCGTGAGGACTACGGAAATACAAACCTCATCGTCCGTGACGGAAAATATCGGGTCTATGCCGAGAAGTTCGATGGTCGTGAGGAGGCGGAGAGCTGCCTCGCCTCGCTTCGCTCGAAGGGCAAATACAAAGATGCCTGGCTCTTTATCAGCCGCTGACTAATCCCATAAAACAAATAAGTAACATGAAACTGAAAGTTATCATCCTGATGATGTGTCTGCTGTCCGGTTCGCTCGGCGCACAGACTGTTTACTACAATGCTTTTTCCCACAACGACTATTCGCGGACTCATCCGCTGTTCGATGCCCTTTCTTTAGGGTTCAACTGTGTGGAGGCTGACTTGTGGCTGATCGAAGGCGAGCTGTATGTCTCCCACGACACGGTGGCTCCCAATCCCGACATCACGTTCGACAAGATGTATCTCCTGCCGTTGGTTGAGCGCATAAAGAAGAACGGCGGCAAGGTTTACCCGGGCAGCGACCGCCCGTTCTACCT
>CAVIFD010000389.1:0-778 GCA_963641545.1 bacterium
AAATCGTTGCAGCGTTTTTGCGCCCGTTACAATTATGCTGTAAGGATGCCGCAGAGCTTTTGCGCATGTGCACAAACCCCAAAAATGTCATCACGGACTTTCTCCCATTCATTTTATCCCCCCGACACGGGGATTCCGCGTCGCGAAGGCGGGATGACAGACATATTTTCGGCATTGTCTTCGGGAATGAGGCGAACAAGGGTTTTGTGTTAAAAAATCACTTTATCTACCCCCCCCCATACGCCATTTCGTGCCTCTTCTTTAACTTCGCCCACGTTATTGAAACAATCCTAAAAACAAAATTGTATGAAGGCACAATTACTAAGAAACAAACCCGGCACGCCGCGCCTTGCCGCGCTCGTGCTTGTTGCGGTCCTAAGCACTCTCAGCACAAAGGCGTTCGCCGAAGACATTGACGGGCTGTCTTACACAATCTCAGGAACAGAAGCAACGGTAACAGGTTTTGCAAGCAGTGCGACTGACAAGACAACCGTCACCATTCCGGCAACCATCAGCGACGGAACAAATACATATAAAGTAACAGCCATCGGCGATTGGGCGTTCTCAAGTAATAGTACTCTGACATCTGTCACCATCGGCAGTGGCGTGACAGACATTGGGGGAGGGGCGTTCCAAAATTGCACCGCTCTTAGAACCATCACCTCGCTTTGCGCAACGCCGCCCACGATAGTGAGTGAAAACGTGGAAGAAAACATTGACGATTTTATTCATGTGTCAAGTTACGCCACCTTTGATGGAGTAACAGTAAGTAATGTGA
>CAVIFD010000389.1:788-2095 GCA_963641545.1 bacterium
CTTAAAACCATCACCTCGAAAGCCGAAAATCCACCTTCGATAGAGAGTGGTAGCTCAGGTTATGACGACTACTACGGGTCGAGTAACGCCACCTTTGATGGTGTGACTGTAAGTAACGTGACGCTATATGTTCCGGCAGGGTCGGGAAGTGATTACGAAGAAAAAGACGGTTGGAAGGAATTTAATATAGTAGAGCAGACGATCTCTGCCGAGAGTGAGGGTGTGATGATATATTACCAATACACCGACGATGACAAAGATTCGTTGGAGGTGGTAAAGGGAGAAAGTAATTATGAGAGAGCAATTGTTATTCCGTCAACTATTACCTACAATAACAAAGTTCTCCCTGTAAGAAGTATCGGCGATTTGGTGTTCAAGGGAAACAACGCAATAACCTCTATTGTCATCGGAGATAACGTGACGGAAATTGCAGCTGAGGCATTCTATCAATGCGGGAACTTGGAATCCGTAACTATTGGCAGCGGCGTAACGACCATCGGCAACCATGCGTTCTATGAATGCAAGAAATTGAAAACCCTTGACATGGGCAGCAGTGTGACAAGCATCGGCGCAAAGGCGTTCGGTTATTGCGAGGCTCTGACCTCCGTCAGCATTCCAAGTACTGTAAGTGAAATCGGCGATAATGCATTCACGAATTGTAAAGCGTTGGAGGAAACTGTCGAGATTCCGAGCGGAGTGACAAGTATCGGCAATAATGTATTCAGTGGTTGCAAGGCTCTTACGGGGGTCACCATATCCGAGAATGTGACAAGTATAGGTAGCTGCGCGTTCTACGGTTGTAGCAGTTTAGAGTCCGTCACCATCCCGAGCAAGGTAACGACGATCGGTGCATCGGCGTTCAGTAATTGCACGGGGTTGGAATCTATCAATATCCCCGAGGGCGTGACGAAAATCGAGGAATGTACGTTCATGGATTGTAGCCGTCTTGCCTCCATTACAATTCCGAGTACGGTGACGAAAATAGAAGAAGGGGCATTCCAAGGTTGTACGGGTCGGACCACGGTCACCTCGCTTAACACAAAGCCGCCCACGGTTACTACAAACGAATATTTGAAGAACTTCGATTCGACCGTAAAAGCGAATGCGAAGCTCTATGTGCCGGCAGAGTCGCTGAGTGCATATCAAACTGCTAACGAGTGGAAGGACTTTACGTATAGAGAAGCGTTATCCGAAGAAGAATCACCCATCAAATACAACCTTATCAACGACAAACAGGCGTTGGAGGTAACAAGTGGCGGAACGTATACAGGCGACATCGTTATTCCGGCAACAGCCAAGTATAAGGG
>CAVIFD010000390.1:0-2092 GCA_963641545.1 bacterium
CAATCATATACTCTGTCTCGTCGGGTTTCAGCTCGTGAGCTTTTTGGAAATACGGAAGAGCCTGCTTGAAGAGATCCTTCGCCACTGCCAGTTCTTCCTGATACTTCTTGCTGTCGTTGATCATGTTGGCTTCGCCCTGCTTGTTTACGCCCTGGTTGTAGTATATACGACCCAAGCTGGAGAGATACTCGGGCGATTCGGCGTTTATCTCCAATGCCTTCTTGAAGTAGTCCTCAGCCGAAGCGTAATCCTTCAAGCCTGTCTCGTAAACCACACCCATCACGTAGTAAAGCTGACCGTTCGACGGGTTCTTTGCGATTGCCGTGGTCAGATATTCAACAGCCTTCTCGTTCTGATTCGAGCGAACGTATGTGTCGATAAGGCTCATCAGGAAATAGTTCTCGTCGGGGAACTTCTTCAAGCCTTCCTCCAGCGTGTTTACGAAGTTCACCGTGTCGCCTGCCTGCTGATATTCGTAAGCCAGATACTGATACACGTCGTTCTGACGGAAGTCGGTGCCCTTGGCACGGTTCAGTGCCGCGATAGCCGTCTTAGAGTCGTTCAGCTGAGTAGCTGCAACGGCGGCATAGAACTGCACGGTCATAAACGTAGAGTCTTTCGCAGCGGTCTGTGTCCCTTCAAACATAGGCAGCTCGGAGATCTCCAGATATTGGTTGAAGAATTCGAACGCCTTCTTGTAGTCTTTCTGATCGAAATAGTAGGCACCGCCGTTGAAATAGTAAACGTGGTCGGCACCCAGGATACTCTTGATATCCTTCACGTATTTCGGTTTCACTTTTCCCTTCTCGTTAGGCAGCTGATCCAGCTCGTAAGCCTTCTTGAAATAAGGAAGGATGGCGATCAGAGCGTCGTACATAACCGGTTCGTTCGGCTGCTGACCCAGAATCTGTTTTGTCCTCTCCATGCTGAACTGCTGGTCTTCGATAAAACCTGCAACATACCATGTCTCGGCACTGTTTTTCGTTTCTTCATTCTCCAAAGCTTGCTTAATCAAGGATCTTGCTTCAGTGAAGTCTGCCTTGTCTCCCTTCGCAATACTCTGTGCCTCTTTAACGACTTTCTTCTGAGCGAAAGCGGCTGAAGATGCAACAACACACAGCGCAATTGTAAACAATAATCGTTTCATTGTGATAGTAATTTGAGATTAATATTCCTGTTTGTTTTTATTACTCGTTCGTCGGTTCTTCAGCGTCGGTGGCGTCTTCCGTTATCGTTTTCTCTTCTTCCTGTTCGGACATCACCTTACATACCGAAGCTATTTCGTCGTTGCGTTTCTCGAGGTTGATAAGCCGTACACCCTGCGTTGCGCGTCCGATAACGTTCAGGTCTGCCACCTTCAAACGTATCGTGATGCCGGACTTGTTGATGATCATTATATCGTTGTCTTCCGTGACATTCTTGATGGCAACGAGCTTACCGGTCTTTTCCGTGATGTTTATCGTCTTGACACCCTTACCGCCACGGTTCGTGATGCGGTAATCGTCAATCACCGAACGTTTGCCGTAGCCCTGCTCGGAAACAACCAAGACAGTCTCCGCCTCCTTGTCCTTGATACATATCATACCGATGACTTCGTCGCCGGGATCGTTGTCGAGCGTCATGCTTCTCACGCCCGAAGCCGTGCGCCCCATGTCGCGGACTGCACTTTCGTGGAAACGTATCGCACGCCCGTTGCGGTTTGCTATCAGCACCTCGTTGTTGCCGTCCGTCAGACATACATCAATCAGTCCGTCGCCCGGGCGCAGCGTGATGGCATTTACGCCGTTCTGTCGCGGACGCGAATATGCCTCAAGCAATGTCTTCTTGATGACACCTTTCTTCGTGCAGAACAGCAGATAGTGCGAATTGACAAACTCGGCATCCGTCTGCAGCTTCTTCACGCGGATGAAGGCGTTCACCTTATCGTCGGGCTCGATGTTGAGTATGTTATGAATGGCTCTGCCCTTCGCATTCTTGGCTCCTTCCGGTATCTCGTAAACCTTCAGCCAATAGCACCTGCCCTTTGCGGTGAAGATCAGCAGTGTCGCGTGCATGGATGCAGGGTAGATATATTCCACGAAGTCCGCGTCGC
>CAVIFD010000391.1:0-2079 GCA_963641545.1 bacterium
ATCATGCTTCATTTCAACGCTGATCTGGTTGGCACGCTTGCTGATGATCATCACCGTCTCATACACATTGCCCGTGTCGGCACACAGCTTAATCATGTCGCGGGTAATCGTGTTGGTAGGTGCGTTAGATTTTCTGTAATCCATATCTATGTTCCTATTAAATAATTTCCTTTAGTATGTGTCCGTGATTCTCTTGCTGGCATAGTCGTAGAACTTCTGTGCCTGTTTTACGTACTTGCCGTCAGGGTATTCGTTCATGTAGGCGTAGTATTCATCCACAACCTCACGATACCTGCCCTGCAGCTTTTCTTCCACACTTCTCACAGCCTGCTCGTACTTCGAACGCAATACATAAAACATGAACTCTTCGCGATACTGCGAATAAGGATAGTTCTTCAGTGCATTCTCGGCTGTTATCATGGCAGAGAGATAGTTATTGTCGCGCATGTATGTACCCAGATTGTAGTACAACCGCACTGCCAACAGCTCCTTGAGCGCCAGTTTTTCCTGTAGCTCGAACAAGATCTTCTGAGCTTCTGCGGCACGCTCGCTCTGCGGATAATACTCCAGGTAGAGCTGCAGCTGGTTGATTGCCTCATAAGTCTGCGTTTGGTCGAGCCGTGGATCGGGCGAGTCGAGATACAATCCGTATCCGGAGTAGTAGCGCGACAGCTCGGTGTATTCGCCTTTCGGATAAGTGGTGTAATACGTATTGAAGTATTGTGCGGCAGTCTGATAGTCTTTCTGCCCGTAGTAGCTTTGTGCCAACAAGTATAGGGACTCTTCTGCGTAGGCAGTTCCTTTGAAGATTGTAACCAGCTCATCCAGCAAAGAGGCAGCCTTGTTGTATTGCTTTGCGTTGAAGTATTTCTTCGCATACGAATATTTCAGCTCGTAGTCGGTGCTCTTTTGTATTTTGGTGTACTCCCCGCAGGAAGTCAGCAAAACCGTAATCATCATCAAAAAAGATATAATCTTTCTCATTCGCGTGTTTTTGAGGGCGCAAATTTATGCTATTTCAAACGAAATGGTAAATCGCGTGGCGTTAATATTTACAACCTGTACAAGTCGCTGGCAGCTATCAGCTCCAGTTTGTTAGCCTTCAAAACCTCTGCACATTTCTCCACATTGTCCGGACGGATAATCACGTTTGCAGCCTCTCCTTGCGAGAAGGCATACATGTATTCAACGAAGATGCCTGCCGAGGTGATTATGTCCATTGCCTTTGCCAGCGCACCCGGCCGGTTGGGACAGTGGAGGCATACGACATCAGCCACACTTACGGCATACAGCTTCTCACGAAGAGCCTTGATGGCTTTGTCCGTGTCCGACACAATAAGACGCAGAATACCGAAATCCGAATTTTCCGACACAGTGAAAGCCGACATGTTCACTCCGGCTTCACCCAAAATCTTTGCCACTTCCGTAAAGCGACCTTTCTTATTCTCAAGAAAGATGGACAGTTGTTTGATCAGCATAGCTTTTACTTTTAGGAATTATACAAACTTACGATTGTCGATTACGTGTTTTGCCTTGCCCATGCTTCGCTCGAGGCTACGCGGCTCGACGATCTTTATATCCGGCTGTATACCGAGCACACTCTGCATACGGGCGGCAATCTTCTTCTTCAGCGCGATCATCTTGTTCATCTCGTCCGTATAATAGTCCGGACGTACTTCCACTTGGATCTGGAAGGTGTCGGTATTGTTCACGCGGTCTACCACGATCAGGTAGTGCGCCTCGAACTCCGGCATTTCCAGCAATACGGACTCGACCTGCGAAGGGAACACATTCACACCGCGTATGATCATCATATCGTCGCTACGCCCGAGGATTCGTCCCATGCGAACAGCCGTCCTGCCACATTCACACTTGTCGTATATCAAGTGCGTGAGGTCGCGCGTGCGGTAACGTATCATCGGCATACCTTCCTTCGTCAGTGTGGTGAATACCAACTCGCCATGTTCCCCCTGGGCAACGGGCTGCAGGGTCACCGGGTCTACAATCTCGGGGAAGAAATGGTCTTCCCAAAGATGCGTCCCGTTCTGACATTCACATTCGCCGCCGACACCCGGACCG
>CAVIFD010000392.1:0-2068 GCA_963641545.1 bacterium
TGTGGACATCCATTGTTGCCAGCTCCGTGACGATAGGCTTTGGCGGGTCGGTGGGGGCGGAGGCTCCGATAGTGCTGACGGGAGCTGCCATAGGGTCGAACCTCGGGCGACTGTTTCGTATGGAGCAAAAGACGCTGATGCTGCTCGTGGGTTGCGGCGCCGCCGGAGCCATTGCAGGTATCTTCAAGGCTCCGATAGCGGGGCTGGTGTTTGTCATCGAGGTGTTGATGCTCGATCTGACCATGACCTCGGTGATGCCGCTGCTTATCTCGTCGGTGACGGCTGCCACGGTGTCATATGTCTTCACCGGCACGGAGGCGATGTTTCGCTTCTCGCAGACGGAGGTGTTCGAGATGGAACGCATACCGTATGTGCTGCTGCTGGGTATCTTCTGCGGATTGGTCTCGCTCTATTTCACGAGGGTGATGAACAGGGTGGAAGGGATGTATCGCCGCTTGGGTGTTTACTGGAAGAAGTTCCTTCTCGGCGGCGTGATGCTGAGCGTGCTTATCTTCCTTTTCCCGCCGCTGTATGGTGAGGGCTATGATACGATAGGGTCGCTTCTCAACGGACAGTTCTCGCACATAATGGACAAGAGCCTGTTTTACGGACTGAACGATTCATACTGGGGCATCGTCATGTTCCTTTCACTTATCCTCCTGACAAAGGTGTTTGCTTCGAGCGCGACCAATGCCGGCGGGGGGTGCGGAGGTATATTTGCTCCGAGCCTGTATCTCGGCTGCATTGCCGGCTTCCTCTTTGCGCATACGTCGAACTATTTCCCCTTCACCATGTATCTCTCGGAGAAAAACTTCGCGCTGCTCGGCATGGCGGGGATAATGTCGGGCGTGATGCACGCGCCGCTCACGGGGGTGTTTCTCATTGCGGAGCTTACCGGAGGCTACGACCTTTTCCTGCCGCTGATGATTGTGAGCATCGGGTCGTATCTCACCATCCTGATGTTCGAGCCGCACAGCATCTATTCGATGCGTCTGGCGCAGAAGGGCGAGCTGCTGACGCACCATAAAGACCGCGCCGTGCTGACGCTGCTGGACACCGACAGCGTGATAGAGAAAGACTTTCAGACGGTCACGCCGGAGATGTCGCTGGGGGATGTGGTCAAGGTCGTTGCACGGAGCACGCGCAACTCGTTCCCTGTGGTGGACGAGAAAGGCGTTCTGCTGGGTATCGTGCAGCTCGACAATATCCGCAACATCATGTTTCGCCCCGAGCTGTACGGGCGGTTTCGCGTGTCGACGTTTATGGTGTCGGCTCCGGCAAAGATCGAGACGGGCATGCCGATGGAGCAGATAATGCGCATATTCGACGACACGAAGGCATGGAACCTGCCCGTTGTCGACAGTGGCGGACATTACCTCGGCTTCATGTCGAAGTCGAAGATATTCAATTCATACAGGAAAGTGCTGGTGGAAAACTTCTCCGGCGATTAACACAAAACACAGGTAGAGATGGACAAGAAAGATTTGCGTATCGTGTATATGGGTACGCCCGACTTCGCAGTCGGGAGCCTGCGCGCCTTGGTTGAGGGCGGATATAATGTGGTAGGAGTGGTGACGATGCCTGACAAGCCTGTCGGGAGACACGGCAGCGTGCTTCAGGCAAGCGCGGTGAAGACGTATGCCCTGTCCGCGGGGCTTCCCGTGTTGCAGCCGGAGAAGCTGCGCGACGAGGCGTTTCTCGACGAGCTGCGTGCGCTGCGTGCGGACCTTCAGATTGTCGTTGCCTTCCGTATGCTGCCCGAGGTGGTGTGGGCAATGCCCCGCCTTGGCACGTTCAACCTCCACGCCTCGCTGCTCCCGCAATATCGCGGCGCGGCGCCTATCAACTGGGCAATAATAAACGGCGACACGGAGACGGGCGTGACAACCTTTTTCCTTTCCCACGAAATCGACACGGGGAAGATCATCCGTCAGCGCCGGCTCAAGATTGCCGAGACCGACGATGCCGAGAAGGTGCACGACGCACTGATGGTGATGGGGGCAGAGCTGGTGACGGAGACGGTGGACCTCATATTGGAGGGCAAGGCGGAGGCGACTCCGCAGGAAAA
>CAVIFD010000393.1:0-2056 GCA_963641545.1 bacterium
AAATCTACTCCTCGAGTAGACACTCATCTACTCGATAAGTAGACGATCATCTACTCGGTAAGTAGACAAACATCTACTCGAGGAGTAGTTTTTCGCCTGCTCGGAGATGGGTTTCGAAAGTGCTCGATATTCCCTCGCGCGCGCGTACATTATATATGTGCATCACGTCGTGAGATATTCGGTGAAAGTTTCGCGGTATAACATGATGGCGGGCATCGGGGATCTTTCGGAAGGTCTCTGCTGTCTTTGTTTTATGTCTCGTGCTTTAGGAGTGTTCGAGCTTCTCGGGCTTCTCGCAAGCGGGAATAAAAAAAGCTGCCCGACCTCTCGACGGGCAGCTCTAAGCTGCGGAAGCGGGGGGATTCGAACCCCCGGTACCCTAACGGGTACGTCAGTTTAGCAAACTGGTGGTTTCAGCCACTCACCCACACTTCCGTGACTCTTCTCGACATCCTTTCTTATGAAAGAAGCGGCGCAAAGGTATGCCGATGTCCTAAATAAACCAAGCATTTCGAGCCTATTTTTTCGTAAAAAGGCATTACCTTCGCTGCCCGTTCTGATATTCAATAGCTTATTAAACAGAGGATGAACAAGTGTTTGCAGGGTAAGGGCAGGATAATCGTCGGAGCTATCGCTCTTTTGGTCATTCTGATCGGGGGTGTATGTTTTGGGGTGTACCGCATGGCGTGGGCTCCGAACTTCGGGGTGAAGGAGACAACGTACATATATATAGATGGAGAAAAGGATTTTGAAGCTCTTTGCCGTCAGCTTACCGACTCGGCTCTCTGCACGCGGATAAGCAGTTTCAAGAGGTTGGCGGGACTTCTTCACTATCCCGATAACATGAAGACAGGACGCTACGCCGTGATGCCCGGTATGAGCAACATACGCTTGTTGGATGATCTTCGTCGGGGGCATCAGGTTGCCGCCCGTCTTACGTTCAACAACATCCGTTCGAAGGAAGACCTTGCCGAGAGGTTGGGCACTCAGCTGATGCTGCGTGGGGAAGACGTTCTTTGCCTGCTGGGCGACTCCTCCTTCTGCGCGTCGTTGGGCTTCACTCCCGAGACCATCACGACGATGTTTATCCCCAATACCTATGAAGTGTATTGGAACATACCGGCAGAAAAGCTGATGCAGCGTATGAAGAAGGAGTACGACTCGTTCTGGAACAGTGCGAGGCGTGAAAAGGCAGCAAAGATCGGCTTGACGCCCATCGAGGTGTCGGTGCTTGCCTCCATCGTGGAGGAAGAAACTGCCGTGGCAGATGAATATCCTGTCGTTGCGGGCTTGTATCTCAACCGCCTGCGTCGCGGCATACCGCTACAGGCAGACCCGACGGTGAAGTTCGCCGTGGGGGATATCACTCTTCAGCGTGTTTTGTTCGAACATCTGGAGATCGACTCGCCCTACAACACCTATAAACATACCGGCCTTCCTCCCGGAGCTTTGCGTATCCCGAGCGTCAAAGGCATCGACGGCGTCTTGAGCCCGATGGAGCATCGTTATCTATATATGTGTGCCAAAGAAGATTTCTCGGGGAGGCACAACTTCTCGGTAACGCTTGCGGAACACAATCGTAATGCAAGCCGTTACCGTGCGGAGCTTGACAGAAGAAAGATTAGGTAAGGTTTTTCGTCTGCAGCCGGGGCAAAAACCGTACCTTTGGCTGCCAATATGATTGGGGAAAATACGATAAAGAGAACAAATACACATGGAGAAGCAACTGTTTTTAGGGGACGAAGCAATAGCACAGGCTGCTATAGATGCCGGCATTTCCGGCGTATACGCCTACCCGGGTACCCCTTCGACTGAGATTACGGAATATATTCAGGGATCGGCCGTGGCAAAGGCGCGGGGTGTGCACAGCCGTTGGAGCACGAACGAGAAGACGGCAATGGAGGCAGCACTTGGAATGAGCTATGCCGGTAAACGCTCGCTCTGCTGCATGAAGCATGTAGGACTTAATGTGGCAGCAGACTGTTTTATGAATGCCGCCATGAGCGGCATCAACGGCGGGATGATTATTGTCACTGCCGACGATCCTTCCATGCAC
>CAVIFD010000394.1:0-2053 GCA_963641545.1 bacterium
GTAAAGCAGATCAGTTTAACCGCCCGATAGTGTCAACTTTTTTCAGGGAAAGACACAGGGAAAGACAAACATACCCGACGATTTATCCATTTTCCCCGTGGCGGATAAGAAAGTACCCGATGATTTATCCACTTTCCCCGCAGCGGATAAGAAAATACCCGATGATTTATCCACCTTTCCCGTGGCGGATAAGAAAACACCCGCCGATTTATCCGATTTCCCCGTGGCGGATAAAAATCCTGCGACTCCTCCCTCATTGAGGGATGTTTTCGATACATTTCAGCCGTAGGGCGTTGATATACACCATGCAGTGTCTTTCCTTCAGGGAATATCTGCAACTGTTTCACAGTATAAAGAGCAGGGCTACACCTTCGAGACCGGTCACGGCATCGTTATCCCTCTATGGTGCTTTGGGATGAACTATTAAGCGTTGGGGTTCACCTCGGCGGCGACGGCTTTGGCTCTTTCTAAGGCTTCGCCGATGTTCGAACAGATGTTTTCCGCACCTATCTTACGGTCGAAGCCCGACTTCAGCAACACCTTGCGCACCCTTTCGTTTACACCGGAGAGAATCATACGTATCTGCTCCGACTCGGACAGTCTGAGCAGGCTCTCGAGGTTGTGAAGCCCCGTGGAATCCATAAACGGCACCTTGCGCATGCGGATGATGCGGATCTTCGGCTTGTCGCCTATCGTCTTCATCACGCCGTCGAACTTGTTGGCAATGCCGAAGAAGAACGGACCGTCGATCTCGTATACCTCCGTCCCCTTAGGCAGCGAGAGCACCTCCTCGTCGTGATGTATCTCGCCCTCGTCGGAGAGGTCTATCTCGTCGCGCGTGACCGACACACGCGTTGTCTCTGCCACACGACGCATGAAGAGAAGCATGGCAACAAGCAGACCTATCTCGATGGCTATCGTAAGGTCGAAGATGACCGTCAGGAAGAACGTTGCCAGAAGGACGGAGACATCGCTCTTGGGGTTCTTCATCAGTGAGCGGAACGTGCGCCATTCGCTCATGTTATACGATACGATGATCAGTACCCCCGCAAGGCATGCCATAGGGATATGCCGCGTGAGAGGTCCGAGAAACAGCAGTATCAGCAGCAGCACGAAGGCATGGATAATGCCTGCCACGGGTGTGCGACCGCCGTTGTTGATGTTTGTCATGGTGCGGGCAATGGCTCCCGTCACGGGGATACCGCCGAAGATGGGCACAACCATGTTTGCCACGCCCTGCGCAACCAGCTCTGTGTTCGAATTGTGTTTGTCGCCCGTCACACCGTCGGCAACCGTTGCCGAGAGGAGCGACTCGATGGCTCCCAGCATGGCTATCGTGAATGCCGACGGGAGCAGGAGGTTGATGGTCTCCATATTAAACGTGATGGCCTCCGGATGTGGGAGGGAGGCGTTGATGGTGAACCTGTCGCCAATGGTCTCGATGCCCGTGATGCCGAAATGATGGCGCATGACATACACCACGACGGTCATGACGATGATGGCAATCAGCGAGCCGGGTATCTTCTTCGAGAGCTTGGGAGTAAGCACAATGATGAGGATACTCGCGAGCCCTATGACAAGCGACCAGATGTTGACCGTGTCGAAACACCGGAAATATGCCACCCACTTGGAGATGAAGTCTGCCGGCACCTTGTCCATCGTCAGCCCGAAGAGGTCCTTCATCTGCGTGGTGAAGATGGTCAGCGCAATACCGCTGGTGAAGCCTACGACAATGGGGTAGGGGATAAACTTGATGACGGTGCCTAACTTCAGCACGCCCATGAGGGTGAGTATCACGCCGGCAATGACCGTCGCAATCGCCAGCCCCTCGATGCCGAAGTTCTGTATGATGCCATACACAATCACTATGAATGCCCCCGTCGGTCCGCCTATCTGCACGCTGCTGCCGCCAAGGAACGATACAATAAAACCGCCGATGATGGCGGTTATCAATCCTTTCTCGGGACTTACTCCCGAAGCGATACCGAATGCGATGGCAAGCGGGAGGGCTACGATGCCCACGATAATGCCCGCCATAAGGTCTGCCATGAAT
>CAVIFD010000395.1:0-2052 GCA_963641545.1 bacterium
AATCTTGTCTGCCCCTACAATCACGCGAAGCTCGCGCCCTGCCTGGATAGCGTAGGTCTTCACAACACCCGGATAAGAGAGAGCCAACTGCTCCAGATCGTTCAATCGCTTGATATAAGCCTCCACGATCTCACGGCGGGCACCGGGGCGGGCACCTGAGATAGCATCACACACCTGCACGATCGGAGCCAGCAACGTCTGCATCTCCACCTCGTCGTGGTGCGCACCCACAGCATTACAGATGTCGGGTTTCTCCTTGTATTTCTCGCAGAGCTTCATGCCGAGTATTGCGTGCGGCAGTTCAGGCTCGTCGTCGGGCACCTTGCCGATATCGTGCAACAGACCTGCCCTTTTCGCTTTCTTGGGATTGAGCCCAAGCTCCGAAGCCATCACGGCACAGAGGTTTGCCGTCTCGCGTGCATGCTGCAACAGGTTCTGCCCGTAAGAAGAACGGTATTTCATCTTACCTATCAGACGTATCAGCTCGGGATGCAAGCCGTGGACGCCAAGGTCTATCGCCGTGCGTTTACCCGTCTCGACAACTTCTTCCTCCACCTGCTTACGCACCTTTGCCACCACATCCTCGACGCGTGCCGGATGAATACGTCCGTCCTGCACCAGCTGATGCAATGCCAGGCGGGCTATCTCACGGCGGACAGGGTCGAAGCCGGAAAGGACAATTGCCTCGGGCGTATCATCCACCACAATCTCGATGCCCGTAGCAGCCTCGAGAGCACGGATGTTTCTTCCCTCGCGACCGATGATACGTCCCTTTATCTCGTCAGACTCGATATGGAACACGGTGATCGAGTTTTCTATTGCCGTCTCCGTTGCCACACGCTGTATCGACTGGATAATGATCTTCTTCGCTTCCTTGTTCGCCGTCATTTTAGCCTCATCCATGATCTCGTTGATGTAGGATGCCGCATCCGACTTGGCCTCGTCTTTCAACGATTCGATAAGACGCTCCTTGGCTTCGCTTGCAGAAAGTCCGGAAAGGATCTCCAGCTGTTCAATCTCCCTTTGATGAAGCTTGTCGAGATCCTGCTTCCTTTTCTCCACCATCTCAATCTGATTTGCAAGGTTTGCCTTCTCTGCCTCTATCTCGCCATTCTTGCGCTGCAAATCCTCCTGCCGCTGGTTCAGCGACAGCTCGCGTTGTTTCAGCCTGCCTTCCGCAGACTGCAACTTGGCGTTCCGCGCCGACACCTGCTTTTCCAAATCAGCCTTCAGGTGAATGAACTTTTCCTTTACCTCCAACAATTTATTCTTCTTGATCACTTCCGCTTCTTTCTCTGCGTCCTTCAGCACGGAATCGTACTTCGACTTCAGAACAAAGCGCATTCCCAACCATGTCAACGCCCCTCCTATCAGAAGAGCCACAACCGACGATATGATTATATACACTGTCATTTTACTTGTAGTTTAAACCATTTATATATAACAAAAAAAAGCACCACAACGCACGGCGAACCGTGCCAAGCAGTGCGGAAATTCTCTCATGCAACCCGGGAACAATCACTTACCGCTCAGATACTGTTCAATCTCACTCGTGAGCTCTTGTATCTTGTCCGTAACAGGACCGGCATCGTTCTTGTCTTCCAATTGCAGATTGTTCATAGACAACTGTAGAGCGACCATCGCCAACAAATCTTTTACATCCAAATCAGACTTAGCAAAATGCTGACGATACTGGTTAATCTTAAACCGGATACGCTTGGCGGCATCTCTCGCCAGCTGCTCCTCTTCCCGATCAATCCAAAGACCGTAGCTCTTATCGGCTATTTCCAAATGTATAAGAAACCTATCGTCCATCGCATCTATCCGTTCAGCAGTGCAATGCACTTGTCTACTTCCCGCACTAATTTCGACAGGCGCGCCCGGGTATTCTTCATCTCCCCGTCTCCGGCAGAAACAATTCTCGCCGCAAGCAACCTGTCGTATTTGGTATTCAACCCTTCAATCGTTTCCATCGCCTGTCGCAGTATGTCTTCCTTTTGGCTCAAAGCCCCTGTGAGTTCTTCGATTTTCCGGTTTTGCTCATTACATAAC
>CAVIFD010000396.1:0-2051 GCA_963641545.1 bacterium
GCACCGTGCTCACGAGGTAGGCGGCATCGAGCTGGAAGACGCTCATGCGGAAGCCTGCGCCCACGGAGAAGTATTGGCGGTTTCCCTTGTTGGCATTCTCGTAGAAATAGCCGCCGCGCACGAAGAACCGGTCGTTGTAGCTGTATTCCGCGCCGACGGAGACCATCACTTCCTGCAGCTCGCCCTTGAAGCCGTCGGGCGAGTCGCCAAACGACTTGAAGATGCCGGATATGCCCGACACGCTGTTGTATTCATCCTTCTTGCGGTCGTACTCCTCCTTCTCCTCGTCCGTGTAGCCTTCCTTCAGATAAGGCAGCGAGGGCACGAGATATTTGCTGAGGTCGAGGTACATGCCTATGCGGTTGTAGTCGTCGATGGGATAGAGCAGACCCGTCCCGACGCGGAGCGTGGTGGGAAGAAACTCGTTCGTCGCTCCTCCGTCGTAGGAGATCTTCGTTCCGATGTTGGAGATGTTATATCCGAAGCTCCACAGCGCCTCCGCCTGTCCGAGTATCACGTATTTCTCTAAGTAACCGGCGATGTCTGCCGCGAAGGCATTACCCGGCACGCGGCTCTCGTCCGACGGGTCGTTGCCCATGTCCGAGCGGATATAGCGCATGGCAACAGCCATGGAATACGATTCCGACAGCTTGCGGCTGTAGCTCACGTCGAAAGCCATCTCGTAGGGGTTGACGCTATAGCCGCCGCTGCTCTCGCCGCTCATCTGATTGTAGGGCACTTCGCCGAGGGAGAAATACCTGAGCGATGCGCCGACAGCCTGGAGGTCGCTGTCGCCTATCTTGTAGTAACCCGAGAGGTTTGCCAGTGCCACGTCGCTCACCAACTTGCGCAGCCACGGTGTGTACGACAGCGAGACACCCGCCTTGCTGTACATGAAGGCGTACTTCGCGGGGTTCCAATACTGCGAGTTGACGTCGGGCGTGGTCGACGCTCCGTTGTCGCCCATCGCGCCTCCACGGGCATCGGGCGCAATCGACAGCGACGGCACGGCGGTGTTCACCGGAGCAAACGTGCTCTTGTCGTCCTCGGCATGCGTCGCCGCGCTCACTGCGAGAAGGCAGGCGAGCACTATGATTACGTTGATTCTTGAATTCATTATCATATTCTTCTTATCTCTTAGTGTGAGATGGCGGACCGAGAGTCCGCCACGGCAGTTTTCGAACATATAAACTGATATCGTGTGGCTTTATTGTGCGAGGATAATGAATTTCTTCGCATCCGTAGCCTCCTTGCTTCCGCCGCAGCTGATGGCGGCGCGGTAGATATACACGCCCGGGCGCAGCCGTCCGCCGCGGTTGTTGCAGAGGTCCCAGCTCACGGTGTAGGAGCGCAGCAGCTCCGACGATCCGTTCTCCTCGTGCTTCCAGACGAGGCGGCCCGCAATGTCGTAGACCATGATGCCTACCGTGAGGCGGCTCTCCGGACGGTTGTGGGTGAGGTGGAACGTGACGCTCTCGCGCGCCGGGCTCGGCGTTGCCGTAAGCTCCAGGAGCGAAGGCTTGAGACCTTCCACCACGGTGAACGTGAACGTGACGGTGGTGGAGTTGTTGCAGATGTCCCACACCTTGAACTCCGCGCTGTGCTCGCCTGCCGTCAGCGCAGGAATGGAATAAGCCACGATGCCCTCGCCGTCGGTCCCCGCCGTCTGTGTGTAGTAGCTGTTCAGGTTATAGCTCAGCGACGGGTTGCCGTCGATGATAAGCGTCATGTCGTGCCCTATGCTGCTGCCGGTGATGTTCACGCCGCTCGCGTCCCAAAGGCGGGCGACGAAGAGCGGGGTGGTGTTGACCTTAGCCCCGTCGGTGAACGTCGTGTCGTTGAGATAGAGCGCACGCACCTCGGGACCGACAGTGTCGTCCGTCGCATCGTCCGATGTTCCGCCCACGCGGTAGTTGAGGAACGCGCCCTGTGCCTCCGTGCCGCTCGTCGCGTCCGAGGCGTAGAGGTTCATCTTGCCGTATCCGTTGGAATAGGATATGTCTTTCGGCACGGTGAAGGTGAAGCTGAACCTGCCGGCACGCACCGAGTCG
>CAVIFD010000397.1:0-2044 GCA_963641545.1 bacterium
GATATGACGCGTGCCGCAGCCGAGAACAAGTTAGACCCGATTGTGGGCCGTGAGAAGGAAATAGAACGTCTTGTGCAGATACTTAGCCGCCGGAAGAAAAACAATCCGGTGCTGATCGGTGAGCCGGGTGTCGGCAAGTCTGCCATCGTGGAGGGTCTTGCCCTTCGTATCGTCCGGCGGAAAGTGTCGCATATATTGTTCGACAAGCGTGTGATAAATCTGGACATGGCTTCTGTGGTTGCCGGAACGAAATATCGCGGACAGTTTGAAGAGCGTATCAAGGCTATCCTGAACGAGCTTTCGAAAAATCCGAATATCATCCTGTTTATCGACGAGATCCACACGATTGTGGGTGCCGGCTCGGCTTCCGGCTCCATGGATGCGGCAAACATGCTGAAACCTGCGTTGGCACGTGGAGAGATACAATGTATCGGTGCAACGACGCTTGACGAATATCGCAAGAGCGTTGAAAAAGACGGCGCGTTGGAACGCCGTTTCCAGAAGGTTATTGTCGACCCGACAACGCAGGAAGAGACGCTTCAGATACTGAAGAATATCAAGCCTCGTTATGAGGAACATCACAATGTGACATACACCGACGGTGCTCTCGAGACCTGCGTGAAGCTTACAGGGCGTTATATCAACGATCGCAACTTCCCCGACAAAGCCATCGATGCTTTGGACGAGGCGGGCTCGCGTGTGCATGTATCCAACGTCACCGTTCCGAAAGCCATTGAAGAGCTGGAAGAAAGGATAGAGGATGTGAAGAGGGAAAAACAGACGGCTGTGAGGTCTCAGAACTTCGAGCTGGCAGCAAGTTTCCGCGACAAGGAGCGTCAGTATCTTATGCTTCTGGATACGGCAAAGGCGGCATGGGAGCATGATTTGCAGGAGCATCGCGAAGTGGTGGATGAAGACAAAGTTGCCGAGGTGGTAGCCATGATGTCCGGCATACCGGTTCAGCGTATTGCCAGGGCGGAAAACATGAAACTTCTCGAGATGGCAGAAAATCTGAAAAAGCAGGTGGTGGGTCAGGACGATGCCGTCGAAAAGATAGTGAAAGCCATTCGGCGTAACCGCGTCGGACTGAAAGACCCGAACAAACCGATTGGGACGTTCATGTTTCTCGGTCCGACAGGTGTAGGAAAGACACATCTTGCCAAGAAGCTGGCAGAACATATGTTCGACTCGGCAGATGCTTTGATACGCGTCGACATGAGCGAGTATCTCGAGAAGTTTGCCGTGTCGCGCCTTATCGGTGCACCTCCGGGATATGTGGGCTACGAGGAAGGCGGTCAGCTGACAGAGAAAGTGCGCCGCAAACCCTACTCCGTCATATTGCTCGACGAGATAGAGAAGGCGCACCCCGACGTGTTCAATCTTCTCTTGCAGGTGCTCGACGAAGGCAGGCTGACGGACAGTCTCGGTAGGCAGGTCGACTTCAAGAACACTGTGCTGATAATGACCTCCAACGTGGGGACGCGCCAGCTGAAAGACTTCGGACGGGGCGTAGGATTCAGTTCGCAGACTGCCGGAAGCGTGGACAAGGACTTCTCGCGCAGCGTTATCCAGAAGGCATTGAACAAGGCGTTCGCACCGGAGTTCTTGAACCGTATCGACGACATTATCATGTTCGACCAGCTTGACAAGGAGGCAATACTCAAGATCATCGACATCGAATTGGGGCAACTTTACAGTCGCGTCCGCACGCTGGGCTACGAGCTGACCGTTACCGACGAGGCAAAAGACTTTATTGCCACGAAAGGATACGACGTGCAGTTTGGCGCACGTCCTCTGAAACGTGCCGTCCAAAAATATATAGAAGACGAATTGGCAGAAATGATTATCCATGCATCCGTTGAAGAAGGCGACAGGATTGTTGCCGATGTCGACAAGGAAGAGCAGAAAATCGTTATGTCGAAAGAGAAAGTATAACTACATAAAACATAAAGCAAAATGGCAAAACAAGGAAACATAGGTGTTACGAGTGAGAACATCTTCCCTATCATCAAGAAATTTTTGTATAGCGACCACGAGATCTTTC
>CAVIFD010000398.1:0-2021 GCA_963641545.1 bacterium
TAATACAGGTATATCTCCCCGAAAAACTCGGGTCTGTGAAAGTCCGGCGCCTTCGCATCTATCGGGTTCCAGCTCAGATAGTGAGGATACTCCGTCTCGTCGGCACACTTATAGAAGTTACCCAGTATCTTCTCAGGCAACAGCCCTTCCTTTATCCCCATCAGCGAGAAAGGCACGACAACAACCAGCTCCCAGGCATGCACACCCGCCTTTTCGCAAAAAGGACGCTCGCCCAAAGACGAATAACGCCTTATCATGGCATACTCCTCGTCGGTCAGATCCATCTTAAACTTACGCGACAACCGCCGCGCCGCCTCGCAGTTGCCGATGCAGTTGAACTCGAAGTTCATATACTCCTTCACGCCCACTCTCTGCATGAAAAACTCCACACAGCTGTCCTTGTGCACCGCCATGCCATCCATGTAGCACATTGCCTTCAGCGAGAGACCCTTCACAAAGTAACGGATATAAAGGTTCTTGTTCGTCCGCGCTATGTCTAAAGCCACTATCGGTTTATACGGATATTCCTTCCAGTTTACCACATCGATGTATTCCCGCTGCGCGTACCTCTCCATCTGGAAACCGACCGACGACAGATCCAAGGCATCCAGAGCCGTCAAACAAGGCACCTTGATTTTTTTCTTTTCCACCATATCAAAAAAACAACAACCGTTATTTCCGTGATAAAAAAAAGGAGCCAAGCCCCGCAGACTTAACTCCCTGTTCTCAAACAGTCGGGGTGAGAAGATTCGAACTTCCGACCACACGCCCCCCAGACGCGTACTCTAACCGGGCTGAGCTACACCCCGCTATTTTTCGGCGGCGAAGGTAGAGCATTTCTTTTTACACACCAAAACTTTCACGATAAAAATCCAGCGACTCCAATATCCTCTCCTTTGCCACCTCTTGGTTTATCCTCACCTTGCCGATGTCGGAGAGCAACGTGAAGTTGATCACGCCGCCCGCGTTCTTCTTGTCGTGCGTCATCAGCTCATACAATGCGTCGTAGTCCTTGCAGCCGAAAACAAAAGGCGGATAATAGTCTTTCACATATCTCACCACCGCTCTCAGACGGCTCGAGGGAAAACCCGTGAGCACATGCGAGAGATACAGCTCGCTCACAATGCCCGCCGCAACAGCATGCCCGTGCAGCAGCGGTCTGCACTTCTTAAACGAGAGACTCTCGTAGGCGTGACCGACGGTGTGACCAAAGTTCAACGCCTTACGGATGCCTTTCTCCCTCGGGTCTTCTGCCACAATACGCTCTTTGACGGCAACAGACTCTGCCACCATACGTCCGAGAGTGTCGTAGTCCGGCTCCCCGTCGGGGTCGAACTGCATCACCGAGGCATAAGCCTCTTCGGAGCTTATCAACGCATGCTTGATCATCTCCGCATAGCCCGAAAGGAGATTGGCGCGGTCTAATGTCCTGAGAAAGCCGCAATCGATGAATACACACCGAGGGGGATAGAACGCCCCTATCTCGTTCTTCAGCCCGTTGAAGTTGATGCCCGTCTTCCCCCCTACGGCAGCGTCGACAGATGCCATGAGCGTCGTGGGGATGTTCACCGTAGTCAGACCGCGTTTGAAGGTTGCCCCCGCAAAACCTCCCATGTCCGTCACCATGCCGCCACCAAGGTTTACCAACACCGAACGGCGCGAAGCCCCTCCGCGAGACAGGCGCATCCAGATGTCAGACAATGCCTCCAAAGACTTGTGCGTATCCCCCGCGTCTACAGTTATCACCTCTGCACCGCTTATCGCCGGCACCCCGTTCACACGCGGGTAACACTTCTCTTTCGTGTTCGTATCGGTGAGTACAAACACCTTGTCGTATTCCAACGACGCAAACAACGCCTCCAGATCCGCTCCGAGATCTTCCGAGATCACAACCTTCTGCTCCATATTCCTTCTTTCCTTTCCATCACCCCGCAAAGGTATCACAAGTGCTCAGACCTGCAAAAAGTATTATTGCTGTCCGCTAAAACTTTTTGAGCGGAAAAAGATAGGGCTGGATTCCT
>CAVIFD010000399.1:0-2018 GCA_963641545.1 bacterium
GGAAGATGAAATTGCAGGACTGGAGACACGTCTTGGCAATTATAAGTCGGAGGTAAAAGATTATGAAGCAGCTGTTGCTGAGCATAAATATAGGATAACGGAATCGACCGGACTGATAGAGAGATACAAATCGCAGCTGGACAACGTGCGCAATAACCGCGAGTTTGACAACCTGTCGAAAGAAATCGAATATCAGGGGCTTGAGATAGAGTTTTCGGAAAAGAAGATTCGCGAGTTCAGCGAGATGGTTGCCGATAAGAAGGAAGAGATAGGCTCTCTTTCCGAGACGTTGGAAGGCAGGAAGGCTGACCTTGAGCAGAAGAAGAACGAGTTGGATGAGATTATTTCCGAGACCAAGCAGGAAGAAGAGAAGCTGCGTGAGAAAGCAAAGAAGCTGGAGGCAACAGTTGAGCCTCGTTTGCTTGCAGCCTTCAAGCGTATCCGTAAGGGTGCTCGCAACGGTTTGGCTATCGTTTGCGTACAACGCGAAGCCTGCGGTGGTTGTTTCAATAAGATCCCGCCACAGAGACAGCTGGATATCAAGCTGCATAAGAAAGTTATCGTTTGCGAATACTGCGGACGTATAATGATTGACCCCGAGCTGGTAGGCGTGAAAGAGTAAGAACAGATAGACAGAGGATAAAAGCAATGGCTTTAGCTGAACAACGGATGTCCGGCTAAAGCCATAGTTTTATATATAGGGATGAGAAACAAGGTGCGTGCATACATAGAGGAGCAACATCTGCTTGAGGCGGATGCTGCTGTGGTGGTAGGGCTGAGCGGGGGAGCCGACTCGGTGGCACTGCTTGCCTTGCTTGTGCAGCTGGGGTATCCGTGTGTCGCGCTCCATGCTAACTTCCACCTGCGTGGCGACGAATCTATGCGCGACGAACGGTTTGCCGAAGATATGGCGCGTAGGTTGCATGTCTCTTTTTATAAAACGGATTTCGACACAACCGCCTATGCCTCGGAGCATCATCTCTCCATCGAGATGGCTGCCCGCGAGCTGCGTTACGCCTGGTTTGAGGAAATGCGACAGAGATGCGGAGCGCAGGCTGTTGCCGTGGCGCACCATCGCGACGACAGTGTGGAGACGGTGCTTATGAACCTGCTGCGTGGCACAGGCATACGCGGGCTGTCGGGCATACGTCCGAGGAACGGGTATGTGGTGCGCCCGCTTCTCACGGTCAGCCGCAGCGAGATACTCGAATGGCTGGAGCAGCAAGGGCTGACGTATGTCACCGACAGCACCAATCTCTCGGATGCCTATACGCGCAACTTCATCCGTCTTCGTGTGCTTCCGCTGTTGGAGGAGCTTAACCCTTCCGCACGGGAGGCGATAGCACGCACTTCTGCTCACATGGCGGAGACGGAGGATGTATACCTGCACGTGGTGGAGAAAGCACGTCGCGAGCTATGGGAAGACGGATGCCGCATACCCATTACCCGCCTTTTGCGTTATCCTTCGCCTCGGGCAATCCTCTACGAGCTTCTTAATCCATACGGTTTTTCCCCCGGGACGGCGGATGATGTGTTTCGTTCGATAGGGAAGGAGTCCGGCAAGATGTTTTATTCATCCGGCTATTGTCTCTTGAAAGACAGGGATTATCTGCTGCTGAAACCGATAGGGCAGCCGTCGGATGAGGAATATGTTATCACTGCGGAAGATGTCCGAAGGGGCGTTTGGCGCGGTCCCGTCCGTTTGTCTTTCTCCACTTCCGCCTTCACGGAAGATTTCTGTATACAAAAAGACAAACGAACGGCATATTTCGATCTCGAAAAGCTCTCGTTCCCACTTACGCTTCGCAGATGGAAGCCCGGCGACCTGTTTGTTCCCTTCGGGATGAAGGGGCGCAAGAAGCTGAGCGACTATTTTTCCGACAATAAGTTCAGCCGTATGGACAAGGCGGCGGCGTGGATTCTTTGCAGCGGCAGCGACATTGCCTGGATTGTGGGCGAGCGTGCCGACAACCGTTTCCGCATCGGCAAAACGACCAACAAAATCCTCGTGGCAAAAC
>CAVIFD010000400.1:0-2013 GCA_963641545.1 bacterium
CTTTAAGAACTCCCGCTTTGCCACTTCCGCGCCCAACACAAATGCCACGTCGGCTTCTTCGCGTTTAATCTTCTCTTCGTATGTCATGTTTATTCCTCCTTTGTTTGTTCTTCTCTATCTTTTGCCAATCGCCCGCGCCCGAGGTATTTGTACGGTTGCGGGGTGTATGTGTCCGCGAGCTGCTTTACCCGCTTGTCGTCTATCTTGCCACTGTTACAGTCGTCGCGAAACCTCATCGCGTCGCCCTGCCTGTCGCCGAAGTTTCGGATATAACGAACAGAGGGGCAGCTGCCGACTTCAAGCCTCGCGACGACGTAACCTTTGGCGTTGTGTTCAATGTAAAACTGTGCCATCACTCCTCTTTTATGATTAAACTTCTCATTTCTTCGTAGCGACGTATCCACGCCATGTTTTCGCGCACCTTTCGGGCGTAGCCTATCGCGTTGCCGCAGGGGTTGTGCCGTGCTATGGCTCGCGTGATGTCGTGCTCGGCGTTGTAACGATCCTGCACGACGGTTACCATCTCGAGGCTCTTCTTCATGTCGAGCGCGTCTTCATGCAGGTAGACCGTGTCACCAAGGATACGGTTGACCTCCCGCACAAAGACGGGGGTTATCTGAAATACCCCGAGGTCGTCTGCCTTACCTCTTGCCAGTGGGTCAAAGTCGCTCTCGGTCTTTGCTATTGCGAGCAGCAGCACCTCATAATCCGTGAGTGCGTTGTCGCGCTGTGGTGCTTCATTATCGGGCTGTGCCTTTGTTCGGGTGTCAATCGTGACCGAGCCGACGAGCAGCAGGGTGAGCGCGGCAAACGCGCCCACCGTATAAAGCGTTGTTTTCATACTTCCACAATTCTAATTGCACCACCTTCCGCCTCCTGTCCTATCATATCCACCTCGGAGCAGCGTATCCAAGCGATATTTCCTCTGCTGTTTCTTTGAAGCGTGCCGTTATTAAGGCATCGCAAAGCCATCGCGTGTTCGCGTCGGTCAATGTCCTGCACTATGCAAACGCGCCCGTGATACAGCACCTTTGAACAGACGCGTACGTGGTCGTTGAAATCTTTAATTTTCATATCTCGTTATTTTTGCCCCCTCATCACGGTTGCTCGCTTGTCGCCTGTACAATGGCAGCTGCGGCTTTATCCTGCGCCGAAGTAGCTGCGGCAACACCTTTTGCCTGCTTCTTTGCTTCAACAGCAGGGCGAACGAATGTCTCCTGTACCGTTGTAGTTCCCTCTTTGATTGCGTTGGCTGTGGCTCGGAGCTCAAATACCGACTGCTTGTCGATTTCCTCCAGCTTCTTGATGCCGAGATAGTCAAACAGCTGCTGCTGCGACACACCCAGCTTGGCGAAGTATTGGATGATGTTCTGTCGGCTTGTTTCGAGGTCTATACTCTGCCCGAGGGCAACCTGCTTCACCTCGTTGATGATGCGCTTCGTTACGGCTTTCGGGATGACCGTCAGCACGGCATTGCGGAAAGCGATGGATGCGGCAGCGTTGCCTGTCACGACCTGCATATCCTGGGAGTAGGTGTAGCCTTTCTTCGTCATAATGCTTCGCTTCACCTCCTTGCTTGCGGCGAAGTTTGTTTCGAGGTCGTGGCACACTGCCTGTGCGGTTATCATACGACCGTCGTTGCCGATGATACGTGTCTGTACTCGGAGGTTACCCCACGCCCCTGCGATGATTTCCGCCATACGCACTGACAGCCCCTCGATGACGGTGTCCTGTCCGTTGGCATCCTTGCGTCGGAGGACGTAGAAACAGTCCTCGGCGGTTTCCTTGTCCATTGTGGCGTAGGTCGCAATCTTGTTGAGGACTGCGTTCAAGTCACGTGGATACTGCTTTGCTGTGGAGATTTGCATGTCCACCTCTGCTCGGTTGATTGCTTGCAGCATTTCAGCTTGTTTTACTTCGATGATTTCGTTTTCCATTTGGATGTTATTTAATTTGCCCTCTATTCGCTTCAGGCTTTGCGTTCCATCTTTCGGTCACCACGTAGGTCGTTGC